>NZ_JAMYTN010000011.1:0-286670 GCF_040322455.1 Mesorhizobium sp. M0139 | reverse complement strand
GGCCCAGCCGTCATCAACAAGCGATTCGTGTGTCATCGCAGCGTAGAATCACACCCGATTCCGCAAGGCAATACCTATCTTAGCGCCTATGCCCTTGTGGGGAGGGGTTGGGGGTGGGGTTATTCGTAGGGCGAAGACCTCGACGGTGAGCCATTCTCCAAAATTTCATGTGATCACGCGACCGTGTTCGTGTTCTTGCCTTCGTCACCCCTTATATGCTGCGCTGCAACATAAGTCCGCTGGAGTCGACCCCGCGCGATTCCCGGGCGGGATGAGGCAGCAGCGACCAAACCGAACAGGAACGCCATGACCAAAAACGGCAAGGCGGAGGAAACGAAAAAGATCAACATTGCGCTGCAGGGAGGCGGCTCGCACGGGGCTTTCTCCTGGGGCGTACTCGACCGGCTGCTGGAGGATGGCAGGCTCGACATTTCAGCCGTGTCCGGCACCAGCGCCGGCGCCATGAATGCGGTGGCGCTGGCCGATGGTTTTGTGCGCGGCGGCGTCGAGGGTGCACGGCAAAAGCTCGACGACTTCTGGCGCGCGGTGGCGGCCAAGGGCCGCTTCAGCCCGGTGCAGCGCATGCCGTGGGACGTCGCCTGGGGCAACTGGTCGATCGAGAACACGCCCGGCTATTTCTTCTTCGACACCATGTCCCGAGTGTTTTCGCCCTATGTCGCCAATCCGCTGGGCTTGAACCCGCTGCGCGACGTGGTCGAGCAGGAGATCGATTTCAAAAATGTTCACGCCTGCAAGTCGATGGAGCTGTTCATTTCGGCGACCAATGTCGAGACCGGCCAGCTGCGCGTCTTTTCCGATGGCGAGATCGACCTCGACACGGTGATGGCCTCGGCCTGCCTGCCGCAATTGTTCCGCGCCGTCGAGATCAAGGGCGTGCCCTATTGGGATGGCGGCTATGGCGGCAATCCGGCGCTGTTTCCGTTCTTCAAGACGGCGGCGACGGAGGATGTGCTGCTGGTGCAGATCAATCCGGTGGTGCGCGAGGGCACGCCGAAAAGCGCCAACGAAATCCAGAACCGCATCGACGAGATCACCTTCAATGCCGGGCTGCTGAACGAATTCCGCTCGATCGCCTTCGTCAAGGAGCTGATCGCCGCCGGCCGGCTGCCGCCTGGCGAATACCGCGACATCCGCATGCACCGCATCGATGCCGACGAAGCGTTCAAGGATCTGTCGGCGTCATCCAAGGTCAACGCCGAATGGGCTTTTTTGACCTATTTGCGCGACCTTGGCCGCATAGCGGCGAGCGACTGGCTGGAGGAGAATTACGACGCCGTCGGCAAGCGGCCGACGCTCGATCTTTCCGGCGAACTCGATGACGGCTTCAAACCGGTGCGCGGGCCGGCACCGGGACGGCGGGTGAAGGAATTTCTAGCCGCCCGCAAGAAGCCGGAGGCGGAACGCCGGCGGGCCTGAGTCCGCCCGGATCGATCAAGACGATCAGCGAAGTGTTCGGAAAATCGGAGTAGCGCCGATGACTTTCCGTCCCGGAACAATCGTTGCGTGTGACGGTATACAAAATCATACTGACGCCTGCTGCCATTCACTCAGTGGCTACGCAGGTCGCGCCCACATTTGAGCGTCAAAAACTAGTGCGGGCACAGGGGGGTGTCAGTGCTCAAAACGCCTTGAAAACAAAGCGCCTCCAACATCCGTATGGTTCGGAGACTGTGGTTCCGCCGCCTGACGGGGCGCCGATAAAACCGTTTTCGTTGGCCACACTACATCGCCTGGCACAATGTTCCTGCAACTTTTCGACTGTATTGCGATGCAACTTTGATGTAGAAGCGCGGCTTCGCCGTTCACGGCAAATTGAACACGGCTTGGCGCGCACCCATATCGGCGACGCGCCCGAGTTGGAAGACACGGTAGCTGTTAGACGACGGACTCCTGTTGGATAACGACTTGGCCGAACCCCGCAGTGGAAAAACAATGATGCCGAAGATCAGGTTTCACAAGCTTGCCGCTATTGTCGTGCTCATCGGCTTCGCCGCCTGGATGGGAACAGGCGCGTTCTCGTCCGTCGGCAGCGCCGCTGTCGAAGGTGCTGGCAAGGCAGGCGATCAGGCCAAGCCGGGCGATCAGGCCAAGGCACCGGATGCAACCAAGACCGCCGAGGCCGAACCGAAGGCGCCGCTGCGCACCGTCGCGGTGGTGACGCCGCCGCGCAAGACCTATGCCCGCGCCATCCGCATTTCCGGGCTGACCGAGGCCGACAAGCGCGCCGTGCTGGCGACGCGTGTCGCCGGCGTCATCGAAAAGCTGCCGGTCAAGCAGGGCGATCACGTCAAGACCGGCGATCTGGTGCTGATGCTTGCGGCGGAAGAAAAGATCTCGATGGTCGACAATGCCAAGCAGCTCGTCGTGCAGCGCCAGGCTGAACTCGACGCATCGCTGCGGCTCATGAAGACCGGCAATCTGCCCAAGCTGCAGCTCGACACGGCGCGTTCGAACCTGACCGCTGCGCAGTCGCAGCTGGAAACGGCGCAGGCCGAGCTCGACCGCAATCTGGTCAAGGCGCCCTTCGACGGCGTCATCGACCGGGTGCCGGTGGAGCTCGGCAGTTCCGTCATGCAGGGCGGCGAGGTGGCAACCATCCTCAAGCTCGATCCGGTGATTGCGCGCGGCGAAGTCAACGAACGCGACCTCGGCTATCTCAAGCTCGGCGACAAGGCCACTGTCCGGCTGGTCAGCGGCCAGACCGTCGAAGGCACGGTGCGCTACATCAGCCGCGACGCCTCGTCGGCCACCCGAACCTTCCGCGTCGAGATCGCCGTGCCCAATGCCGATGGCTCCGTGCCGGCGGGCATGACGGCCGAGATTTCGCTCAGCGCGCAGCCGACCGATGCCGTCATGTTGCCGCGCTCCGTGGTGACGCTGGGCGACAAGGGCGATCTCGGCATCCGTGCCGTCGACAAGGACAACAAGGTGGTGTTCTTCCCGATCGACCTCGTTGACGACTCGCCGAAGGGCCTCGTGCTTGGCGGCATTCCCGCCGATGCCCGCGTCATCGTCGCCGGCCAGGAGCTCGTCAAGGAAGGCGACGTCGTCAAGCCGGTCGAGGCCGACCAGGCGACCATCCAGAAACTGTTGGGCGAAGCGACAACGCAGTAGCGCCGGGTGGCCCCGGGCCGGGACAACCGGCCGCAATGCGGCTCCTGAAATCTTGAGAACAGGCCATGGATATCGTCAAACTCGCGATCAACAATGCCCGGCTGACCATTGCGGTGCTGGTCTTCCTGCTGCTGGCGGGCTGGGTCGCCTATCAGTCGACACCGAAGGAAGCGGAACCCGACGTTCCTACCCCTTATGTTTATATAAATGTTGCCTATCAAGGCATCGCGCCCGAAGACGCTGAAAGACTTCTGCTTAGGCCTCTGGAGGCAAAGCTTAAGAGTCTCAAGGGGTTAAAGGAGATGAAATCATCCGCCTATCAGGGCGGTGCCTTTGTCTTCCTTGAGTTTCTGCCGTCTATAAAAGTCGACACCGCGGTGACTGATACACGCTCGAAGGTTCAGGACGCGAAGGCTGACCTTCCCCAAGCGGCAGAAGAACCGGTTGTTACCGAGGTCAACATTTCCGAGTTTCCCGTCCTGGTCGTCACGCTGTCCGGCGATGTGCCCGAGCGTGTGCTTACGGCGGCGGCGCGCGAACTGCGCGACCGCATCGAGGAAGTCCCGGGCGTTCTTGAGGGCACCATACAAGGCGCGCGCGACGATCTCGTCGAGGTCGTCATCGACCCGATGAAGCTGTCCTCCTACGGCCTGCAGCTCGACCAGTTGATCGGCGCTGTCGGCGCTTCCAACAGCCTGGTCGCCGCCGGCAATATCGAGGGTTCGGAAGGCAAATACGCGGTCAAGGTGCCGTCGCTGATCGAAACACCAGAGGATGTGGCGTCGCTGCCAGTGGTTGCCGGCCCCAATGCCGTCGTGCAGGCGAAGGACATCGCCACGGTGCGTTCGACCTTCGCCGACGCCGAGACCATCACTCGCCTCAACGGCAAGCCGGCCATCGCCATCGAAGTCAAGAAGCGCATCGGCGCCAACCTGATCGACACGCTGGCCAAGGTGCGGGAAGTGTCCGACGCCTACGTCAAGACGATGCCGGAAGGCATGAACATCACCTACACGCAGGACAAGTCTGTCTTCGTCAACCAGCTGCTGGGCGACCTGCAGAACCACGTGATGATCGCCGTCATCCTGGTGTTCATCGTCATCCTCTATGCGCTGTCGGGCCGCGCCTCGCTGCTGATCGGGCTTGCCATTCCGTCATCCTTCCTGATCGGCATCCTGCTGCTTGCGATGATGGGCTACACGATCAACATGATCGTGCTGTTCAGCCTTATCCTGGCGGTCGGCATGCTGGTCGACGACGCCATCATCGTCACCGAATTTGCCGAACGGCGCATGGGCGAAGGCATGCCGAAGGCGGAAGCCTTCACGCTGGCCGCCAAGCGCATGGCCGGTCCGGTCATCGCCGCGACCATGACCCGCATCGCGGCGTTTTCGCCGCTGCTGTTCTGGCCCGGCATCATCGGCGACTTCATGAAATACATGCCGATCACGCTGATCGTCACGCTGTCGGCCTCGATGCTTTATGCGCTGGTGTTCGCGCCGACGCTGGGCGCGCTTTTCGCCAAGGCGCCGGAGCATCACGAGGAACACAATCGCGACGGCTGGTACATGGCGCTGGTCAAACAGGCGGTGCGCTTCCCCATCACCGTGCTGGTGCTCACCGCCGTGCTGCTCACCGGCGTCGGCTTCGCCTATTCGAAATATGGCGCCGGCGTCGAGTTCTTCCCCAGCGTCGAGCCCGATTACGGCCTGCTCTATGTGCATGCCCGCGGCAATCTCTCGCTGGCCGAAATGGACACGGCGACCAGGATCGCCGAAAACCGGCTGCTTGGCTGGCCTGGCGTCAAATCGGTCTATACCCGCGTCGGCAAGACGCAGGGCGGCGGACAGGACGTGCCGGAGGACGTCGTCGGCGTCATCCAGTATGAGTTCATCGACTGGCGCGAGCGCAAATCGGCGAACAACATCCTGGATGAGCTGCGCACCGTCATGGCCGGCATTCCCGGCGTCGATGTCGAAGTGCGCGTGCCGGAGGCCGGTCCTCCCACGGGCAAGGCGGTGCAGCTGCGGCTTTCGGCCATCGACCCCAAAGGGCTCGACGACCAGGCCCGCGCGGTTGCGGCGCGCATTGCCAAGGTGCCCGGTGTCATCGACGTTTCCGACGGCCTGCCGCCGCCCGGCGTCGACTGGGCGCTCGAGGTCGACCGCGCCAAGGCGGCGCAATACGGTATCAGCCCGACCGCCGTCGGCACGGTGGTGCAACTGGTGACCAACGGGTTGAAGCTGTCCGAGTACAGGCCTGCCGGCGCCGACGATGCCGTCGACATCAGGCTGCGGCTGCCTGAAGACCGCCGCACGCTGTCGACGCTCGACGAGCTCCGGGTGCAGACTGCGCAAGGCTCGGTGCCGATCTCCAACTTCGTCGTGCGCAAGCCGGAGCCGACCGTCGGCATCCTCAACCGCATCGATGGCGCCCGCACAGTGGTCGTCCAGGCCAACGTCGCCGCCGGTAACCAGGTTGCGGCGGTGCAGGCGGAGGTGACCAAGGCGGTCACCGACATGAAGCTCGACAACGGCATACGCTGGAAGCTGGCGGGGTCGAACGAGGACAGCGCCGAAGCCAGCGCCTTCCTCGGCAAGGCCTTCGGCGCGGCGATCTTCCTGATCTTCCTGGTGCTCTTGATGCAGTTCAACAAGTTCACCAGCGTGCTTCTGGTGCTGTCCTGCGTGGTCATGGCGACGATCGGTGTGTTCCTGGGGCTGCTCCTGACCGGCGAGGCCTTCGGCATCGTCATGTCGGGCATCGGCGTCATCGCGCTGGCCGGCGTGGTGGTGAACAACAACATCGTGCTCATCGACACCTATGACCGGCTGCGCGAAGAGGGCTGGGACAAGATGGAGGCGGTGCTGCAGACCTGCCGCGAGCGCGCCCGCCCGGTGGTGCTGACGGCGGTATCGGCCATCCTCGGCGTGCTGCCGATCGCCTTTGGTCTCGGGCTGGAAATCTTCCATCACGAGACGACGATCAACGCGCCGTCGACGCAATGGTGGATTTCGCTGTCCTCGGCCATCGTCTTCGGCCTGTCCTTCGCCACGCTGCTGACGCTGGTGGTGACGCCGTCCATGCTGATGATCTTCACGCGCAGCAAGAACAGCCGCTTCTACGCGTTCTTCCGCCGGCTGTTCGGCCGCGACAAGAAGCCCGATGCGCCTGTGGGGCCGAGCCCGCTCGATGAACCGGCAATCGCCTTCCCGAAAGCCGCGGAATAGCTGCATTCAACCAGTCGGACAAAAGGCCGTCCGGAACAACCGGGCGGCCTTTTGCATTGTCCCCTCATATCCGACCAGCAAGGCGAGGGACTCTTAATGACCGTCAGCACCATCCTCATCATCGTTTTGATCCTGATCCTGATCGGCGCCGTACCGGCCTGGCCGCACTCACGCTCCTGGGGTTATGGGCCGTCCGGAATAGTCGGCGCTGTGCTGGTGGTGCTGCTGATCCTGGTGCTGATGGGCAGGGTTTGATCGGGGCAAGAGACCTCTGCGATCAGCGGGTCCTCGCCCGATGAAGTGCTGGCAATAGGCATACGGCGGCGCCCGCCCACACTCCGTCCGCTTCGCGGCCACCTCTCCCACATGTCCATGGGGGAGAGAAAATGCCAAGCTTTTCAAGGCAGCGACCTTGGCGATTAGCATTTCCTCTCCCCCACGAATGTGGGGGTAGAGGTGGCTGGGCGATGCCGAGACGGAGTGGGGGAGCTCCATATGCGATTGGCCCGAAATCGAGATGACGAGCACACGCTGTGCCCCCCTTGGCCACCCCGCCCGCTTGCGTATACGCTGCCCGCACCACAATCACCGAGGGAGCTATCAAGGTGAACACCGCCAGCCCGCCAAGGCCTCTCGCCGAGATCGCCAGCTATCACGCCCACATCTACTATGACGGGCAAGCCGAGCGGCAGCACGCCGAATGGCTGCGCCTGCGCATCGGCGAACGCTTCCGCGTGCGCCTGGGCAACTGGCGCGACGAGCCGGTCGGCCCGCACGAACAGGCCATGTACCAGGTCTCCTTCGCCACCGAGATCTTCGCCACGCTGGTCCCCTGGCTGATGCTGAACCACAGCGGCCTCAGCATCCTCATCCACCCCAACACCACCAACCCAAAGCGCGACCATCTGGTCGATCCGATCTGGATCGGGCGGCCGCTGGGGGTTCATGGCGAGGTGCTGGGTGACGAGGATGAAGCGGAAGAGGCGCTGGAGGTGAACACGGAGCCGACGCTGGGGGCGTAGGGAGGCGTTCTGCAAAGTAGAGACTTGGCCCTTGGAGACGCGTTCACCAATAGCCCAGTTCAGGCATGCATGACCGGCCGCTTTACGCCTCAAGCCGTATCCTATGCCTTCATCATTAGTTCGTCGAAGGTGCCGAACCAGCGCGGGGCCGTTGGAGCGATGGACCGTCAATTGATGGCAAGGGAGAGTTCTCCTTGGTCGCCGGTACGCCGAGGCGGGGTCGCCGAATAGGCAAAGATTGCAATAGAGGAGGCAGCCGGCACTCGTTCCCGCAGGGTCGGGCGCACCCGTTCGTACGGAACAACTGGCGCTCCGCACGAGGGACAGGGCAACTCACTGGTGACTGGGTGCGTGCCTGACGAACCTCTTCGTTTCGGCTGAGATAAATGCTCTCACTTACGGAACATCGCAGGTTCGTCGAAGTTGGAAAGCTACGGAGGACGTGCACATGAACAGTGTAATCTATCTTATCGGCCTTATCGTCGTCGTGCTCGCGGTCCTCTCCTTCCTCGGTTTTCACTAGGTGGCCTCATGCAGCATGAGAAGGATCAGGGCGGACAGCCCACCGATTTCGACAAGGCGAAAAGCGACGTCTCCGAAAGACTTCGCCAGGAAAATGAGCGTGCCAGCGAGTTGCTTCACGACGCGCGGGACGAGGTGACCCGTAAGGCTGGCGACTATGCATCTGAAGCCACGCAGGTCATCTCCGACAAGGCGGAGGAGGCGCAGCGCGACATCGGATCGAGCTTGGCGGCGTTGGGTGGTGCACTGCGAGCGGCCAGCGATCACCTTGCCAGCAACGATGAAAGGAACGCATCGAAGTTCGCTTTGGATGCTGCCAGTGGCCTTGAGCGGCTTTCATCGTCCTTGAAACAGAAGCCCTTTAGCCAAGTCCTTGATGACGTGCAGTCCTTCGGCCGGCAAAATCCCGGTGTCCTGCTTGCGGGATCGGTGTTGGCCGGATTGGCTCTCGGGCGGTTCATCAAGGCTTCTCCGCCGGCAAGGCCCGATTCTGAGGCCGCTCCGGGAGGCCTCAAATCACACACCGATCAGCCACAGGGTTGGTCCGCTGATCGTCCACAAGATTTTGGCGTGGTCGGCGATGATGGGGCCACGCAGATCGCGGAGCAGGACAGATGAATAACCAGGACAATCCCAGCCTTGCCGGGCTAGTCACCGATTTGGCCCAGAATGTCACCACTCTGGTGCAAACCGAGGCGAGGCTGTTTCGGGCCGAGCTCTCTGAAAAGCTTACCAAAGCCGGAGCAGGTGCCGCGGAAGTGCTGGGCGGCGCGATTTGCCTGCTCGCCGCGCTCTTGGTGTTGCTGCAGGCGCTCATTATCGCACTGACGCGGGCAGGGCTTGGCGCGGGGTGGTCTTCCCTGCTGGTCGGTGTGGTCGTGGCGGTCCTCGGCGTCATCCTGCTGCGGACCGGGACGGCCAGCATGGCGCCTTCGGAACTTACCCCCGACCGGACCCAGGGACAGCTGAAGCGCGACGCGAGCGCGATTAAGGAACAGGTGAGATGAAAGAGAAATCCGCAGCCGAACTTGAACGCGAGGCCGAGGCGGCTCGCGCCCGGGTGATGGAGACCGCCGAATCCATTCGAGGCAAGATGACGCCGGGACAATTGCTGGATGAGTTCACCGGGCTGTTCTCGGGAGGGGAGAGCGCGGCCATGCTCAGCAATCTCAGAACGCAGGTCCGAGACAATCCTTTGCCGGTCACCATGGTGGGCGCAGGTCTGGCCTGGCTGATGTTCGGCAGCGGTGCCTCAAACACCGCCCACCGTTCGGCTGGCTATCCATTGCCTTCAGCGCCGGGACGACATGATGTAGCAGGGGAGCGCGGCGGTTTGGGCGGCACGCTCTCCGACGCCGCGGAATCGCTCTCCTCGAGCGCTACCAGCGTCGGCGACACCATATCGAGCACCGCAAGAGCCGCTGCGGCGGGTCTGACGGGAAGCGCTGCCAATGCAAGCTCGACGACTGGGGACATGGCGGCGAAAGCCAGCCGCTCCGCGCAAGATCTGTTGGAGGACCAACCCTTGGCCGTAGCGGCCGTCGGTCTCGCCATCGGCGCCGCTATAGGTGCAATGCTGCCCCATACCGCAACGGAGGACGAGCAACTAGGCGCCTATGGCGACAAGCTTCGCGATTCCGCCGAAACTTTGCTCAATAGGGGCCTCGATGAGGCCAAGCAGGTCGCCGCCGAAGCCTATGAGACCATTAAGCAGGAAGCTGGCCGGCAAGATATGGAAGCAGACACGATAGCCGATCAGCTCGGCGAGATCGTGAAGTCCACAGCAGACAAGACCGAGCATGCCGTGCGCGAACGAATTTCCGATACGTCTCAGCGCCAAACCTAGCTTGATGATCCTGGATCAACGATAGCCGGCCTCTCCAGAAAGGGGCCGGTGTTGTCCGTCAAACGGTGACCCGCTCGAGTCACTTCAGAGCCGTGTGCGGACTGATGTCCCTTGCCGATAGTAATCCAGCGGATCAGGTTCTCTGGATTGTTGGCCAACCCGCCGCCGATAAGACGCGGTCAGCAAAACTGGCATCTAGGCGAGGACCGACATTGCACTTGAAGTTCGCAGACCGAGGATGCCGGTCCGCTCTGGGACGTAGGGCGACACCCCACTTCACCCCCCAGCCAGCCGCGGCAGCAGAAAAATCTCCGCCCCCGGCGGCAGTTCCTTCGACCACGTATCGCGATAGATCGTCCCGTCGATCGCCACCGCGATGCCCTTCTCGATCCAGGGCTCGATGCCGGGATACTGTTCAGCCAGTTTCCTGAACAGCTCCCTGATGTCCTTGGCCTCGACCTCGACCTTGCTCTGGCCGCCGGCGAGCTGGCCCAGCGCGCCCCAGAGCGTCACTTCGACCATTAGGGCAAGAACCTCATTTTTGCCCTAGCCTCCCCGTTCCGCCTCGATCGCGGCGAGGACCCTTGGCGGCGACATCGGGATGTGGGTCATGCGTACGCCGGCGGCGTTGGAGACCGCGTTGGCGATCGCCGCCAGCGGCGGCACGATCGAGGTTTCGCCGACGCCGCGCACGCCATAGGGGTGGTTGGGGTTGGGGATCTCGAGGATCTGCGTGTCGATCATCGGCAGGTCCGAGCAGACCGGGATGCGATAGTCGAGGAAGCCGGCATTCTGGAGGCGCCCGTCCTTGCCGTAGATATACTCCTCGTTGAGCGCCCAGCCGATGCCTTGCGCGGCGCCGCCCTGGTACTGGCCCTCGACATAGGTGGGGTGCACCGCCTTGCCGGCATCCTGGATCACCGTGTAGCGGATCACCCTGGTCGAGCCGGTATCGGGGTCGACCTCGATGTCGCATATATGGGTGGCGAAGGAGACGCCGGCGCCGTCGGCGACGAGCTCGCTGTGGCCGGCGATCGGCCCGCCGGTCTTGCCGGAAGCGGCGGCGATCTCCTTCAGCGACAGGGCTGCAAGGTTGCCGTATTTCTCGCCCTTGGCGATGGCGTGGCCGTTTTCCCAGACCACGTCGTCGACGGGGATGTCCCACGTCTGGGCGGCGCGCTCACGCAGGATCTTGATCGCGTTGCGGGCGGCCGAGATGGTCGCCATCGAGGACGAGAAGGTGCCGCGGCTGCCGTCGGTCATGTCGTTGTAGCCAAGCGAGGACGTGTCGGCGACCACCGCCTTGAGCTGGGCATAGTCGATGCCGAGCTCCTCCGCCGCTACCAGCGACAGCGACGCGCGCGAACCGCCAACGTCCACCGTGCCGACAGCCAGCGACACCGAGCCGTCCATGCCGATGTTCAGGTCCACGCAGGTCTGGCCACCGAAATTGAACCAGAAGCCGCAAGCCATGCCGCGGCCCTGGTTCTTGCCCAGCGGCGCCTTCATGTGCGGATGGTGCTTGGCCGCCTCCAGCGTCGGGCCGATGCCGATCGGGCCGTAGACAGGGCCATAGGAAGAGCGGGTGCCTTCCTGCGCGGCGTTCTTGATGCGGAACTCGACCGGGTCCATGCCGAGTTCCTTGGCCAGCTCATCCACAGCGCTTTCCACCGCGAACGCCGCCATCGGTGCGGAGGGTGCGCGATAGGCCGCGGTCTTCGGCCGGTTGACCAGCACTTCGAAGCCGACCGTCTTGACGTTATCGAGCTTGTAGCAGGCGAAGGCCGTCATGGCGCCGATCTCGGCCCATGTGCCGGCATAGGGGCCGCTGGTGTAGCGCAGCGTCGCTTCGGCGGCGGTGATGGTGCCGTCCTTGCGGGCGCCGATCTTGACGTCGATCGAGGTGGCGCTGGTCGGGCCCGAGGCGCGGAACACCTCGTCGCGAGTCATCACCAGCTTCACCGGCCGTCCTGCCTTGCGCGACAGAGCGAGTGCCACCGGCTCGGCCCAGACATGGGTCTTGCCGCCGAAGCCGCCGCCGATCTCCGAGGAGGTGACGCGCAGCTTCGAGGCTTCCAGCCCGAGCAGTTGCGCACAATGCTGGCGGTAGACGAAATGGCCCTGCGTGCAGACCCAGAGGTCGGCGGTGCCGTCGGACGAGACGCTCGCAACGCAGGCGTGCGGCTCGATATAGCCCTGATGCGTCTGTTCGGTCTTGAAGGAGCGCTCGACGATGACATCGGCGTGCCCAAAGCCCTGATGGACATCGCCATGGCCGAACTGGCTGCGCTTGGTGACGTTGGACGGCTTTACCGGCTTTTCCTCGAGACCCTCGGTGAAGATCGTGTCGTTGATCAACGGCGCGGTGTGCTTCATCGCCTCGTCGACATCGGTCACATGCGGCAACAGCTCGTACTCGACCTCGATGAGCTTCAGCGCCTGCCTGGCCGTGCGGGCATCGACGGCGGCGACCGCGGCCACGGCGTGGCCGTCATAGAGCGCCTTGCCGCGCGCCATGCAATTGCCGAGGACGTCGTACATGGCGGCATCGCCATCGGTGAGATCGGGCAGGTCGGCGGCGGTGATCACCGCTTTCACGCCGGCCAGCTTTTCCGCTTTCGAAGTGTCGATCTTGAGGATTCTGGCATGCGCATGCGGGCTGCGCAGGACACGCCCGACCAGCTGTCCCGCCATGTTGAAGTCGGCGCCGTAACGGGCGCGTCCGGTCACCTTGTCGACGCCGTCGGGACGGATAGGCCGCGTGCCGACGGAGGAGAATTTGCGGCCCGAAAAGCGTGGATCGAAGTTCATGCGTGCGCTCCCTTCATCACATTGGCCGCATCCTGGACCGCGCGCACGATCTTGTCGTAGCCGGTGCAGCGGCAGAGGTTGCCGGCGAGGCCGAAGCGGATTTCTTCCTCGGTAGGATCGGGGTTCTTGGCCAAAAGGTCCTTCGCCGCGATGAGGAAGCCCGGCGTGCAGATGCCGCATTGCAGCGCTGCATGCTCGAGGAACTTCTGCTGCAGCGGATGCAACTGATCGCCATGCGCCATGCCCTCGACGGTTTCGATATGCCGGCCTTCGGCTTCAGCGCCGAGCACAAGGCACGAGCAGACAAGCCGGTCGTCGAGGATGATCGAGCAGGCGCCGCAGTCGCCGGTGCCGCAGCCTTCCTTGGCGCCGGTCAGCCCGAGCCGGTCGCGCAGGACGTCGAGCAACGTCTCGTCGGGCTGGCAAAGGTATTCGACGTGATCGCCGTTGATTGTCGTTGAAACTGCTACACCGGCCATCATTTGCCTCCTGCGCGTGCGTAGGCGGTCGTCGCGGCCCGTCCGGCCAGCACGCCCGCAACTTTTCGTCTGAACTCGATGGTACCGCGCTTGTCGTCGATGGGGCGGCAGGCCCCAGCGCAGATCTTGGCGAGCCGCTCAAGTGCCGCCTCATCCAGCTTCCTGCCGATGAGAGCCTCGGCTGCTTCTTCCACCAGAAGCACGGTCGGGGCCGCGGCGCCCAGCGCGACGCGGGCGGCCGTGATGACGCCATGCTCGTCGAGCGACAGCTTCACGCCGGCGCTGACCACGGCGATGTCCATCTCGGTGCGCGGGATGAATCTGAGGTAGGCGTCGCCCGAACGCGGCGCGCGCTTGTCGAGCAGGATCGCCTCGACGATCTCACCCTTGGTGAGCGAGGTCTTGCCAGGCCCGATCGGCACAGCCTCGACCGGAATGGTGCGCTTGCCCGACGGACCGGCAACCACGGCCTTTGCGGCGGCGGCCACCAAGGCCGGGACGCTGTCGGCGGCCGGCGATGCGTTGCACAGATTGCCAACGATGGTGCAGCGGCCCTGGACCTGTTTCGAGCCGATCAGCTTCGACGCTTCGACGACACCGGGCCAGGCCTTCTTCAGAACCGAGCTCTCGCCCAGGACGGCGCAGGGGACGGTGGCGCCGATGCTGAAGCCGTCGGCCGTCTCCCTGATCTCGCTCAAGCCCTCGATCGCCTTGATGTCGACGATCAGGTCGGGATCGACAAACCCGCCCTTCATCCGAACGAGGAGGTCACTGCCTCCAGCGAGAATGGCTGATGTGCCGGAAGCGTCGGCCAGCAGGCCAACGGCGTCTTCGATTGAAAGCGGACGTATGTAACGCATCGTCTCCCCTTGGTGATGGTGATCTCGCCGACCGTTATAAACAGTCTCCTCATAATGACCATCCGGTTGCTGATTTCCAGCGATTGGGCCAGCACTGCGAGAGAGATTTTTGTCTAAAGTCTTTGTTTTGATGCATGTCGTTGTCCCAGAACCGCGCACACTTCTGGGCGACATGCATTTAAGCGGCGTCTTTTGCACGGTCGAGGCTGATGCCGATGTCCTTCAAGGCCTCGGCCACGGCCTCGTCCAGCGGGGTGTGCGGGACTTCGCCGATGATGCCTTCCAGCCGGTCGGACACGAGCCGGTGCGGTTCGAAGCGCAGATAGGACATCGAGACGATCTCGCGCCACATCGCCACGAACGGGCTGCCGGCGCGCAGCACCCACCAAGGCATGAAGGTCAGTTTCAGCGGACGTCCCAACGCTTTCTCGGCCGCGGCCTTTATGTCCATGTCGGTGACGGCGTGGCCGGGGAAGTTGAGCGCCTCAAAGAAGCCGAGCTTGCCCTGATTACGCGCCAGGCCGACGAAGCCGATGCCGAAGTCCGGCAAATAGGCCCATTCGTGCACGAGGTTGGCAGGGCCAGGCGCGGTGTAGACGCCCTTGCTCATCTTGGCGGCGACGACGAGGTCGAACCATGATCCGCTGCCGGTGCCGCCGAAGAAATCGCCGGCGCGCAGGATGATGGTGCGGACGCGGCCGGCATCGGCCTCGCGGCGAAACAGCGCTTCCATGGCGCAGCGGATGCGGCCCTTCTCGGTCGTCGGACGGAATGGCGTGTCTTCGGTGACCACTTCAGGCATGGGCGAGCCGTAATTGTAGACAGTGCCGGGGAAAAGATGCAGCGCGCCATTGGCATGGCAGGCGGCCATGACGTTCTCCGCCATCGGCAGACACTTGCCCCAGTCGGTGTAGATCGGGTTGAGGGCGTTGAAGATGATGTCGACGCCTTGCGTGGCGCGGATCAGCGCCTCGCGGTCGAGCGCATCGCCGGCGACGGCGGTGGCGCCCTTGAGTTCGGCTGGGACCTTGCCGCTGCGGGTGACGGCGCGGACGTCGAAACCGGCGTCGATGAAGGCCTTGCCAACCACGCGGCCGAGCCGGCCATTGGCGCCTAGAATTGCGATCTTGGTCATTTTCTTCTCCGTGTCTGTGTTTGCACGGCGAATATGATGCCTCCATATGCGAATGAAAATTGACTAGGGATGCAGCTTTGTTATTCATAATTGAATGGAAGATATCGACTGGAACCTGATCAAGAGTTTCGTCAGCGTGGCGGAGACCGGCAGCCTGTCGGCCGCGGCGCGCAAACTGTCGGCCAGCCAACCGACGCTCGGGCGTCACATCGGTGAGCTCGAACAGGCGTTGGGCGTCACCTTGTTCCGCCGCGGGCGGCGCGGCTATGCTCTGACGGAAGCAGGCGCCACGCTGTTCGAACGCGGCAAGGGGGTGAGCGAGCAGGCGAGCGCGTTCTCACTACTGGCATTGGGCTCGGTCGAGGCGATCGAAGGCACGGTGCGCATTGCCGCCAGCGAGGTGGTGGCGGCCTATGTGCTGCCGAAGATGACGGCGCGGCTCGGCATCGAGGAGCCCGGCATCGAGGTCGAGATCGTCGCCTCGAACCAGGTCGAGAACCTGCTGCGAAGGGATGCCGACATCGCCATCCGCATGGTCAAGCCGGCGCAGAACGAGCTGACGGCGCGCAAGGTCTGCGATATCAAGCTCTGCTGCTGCGCGGCGAAATCGTATCTCGACCAGCACGGCCGCCCGCTCAAGCCCGCCGATCTTCTCGACCACCCGCTGATCGGCTTCGACCGCAGCGACGAGATGATCCGGGGCTTTACCCAGGCCGGCATCCCCGTCACCCGAAGCAGCTTCCGCTTCAGGGCCGACAACCAGATCGTTCTGTGGGAAGCGCTGCGGGCGGGAAACGGCGTCGGTCTCGGCCAGGAGCCGCTGGCCGACAGCGACCCCTTGCTGGAGAAACTCCTGCCCGGCCTGCCATTGCCCAGCCTGCCGGTGTGGCTGGCCATGCATCGCGACGTGCGCACCAGCGTGCGCATCCGCCGCGTCGCGGATTTCCTCTATGAGGAGCTGAAGCGCTATTCGGCGGGGGCGGCCGCGAATTCGGCGCGGTGAGCGAGCCCGGCCATCAACAGCACGACGATCAGCAGCGCCGACATGGCGACGAAGATCGGGCCGAAGCTCGAATGCTCGGCGACGAAGCCGATCGCCGACGGCGCCACCAATATGCCGGAATAGCCCATGGTGGTGACGACGCTCATGCCGGTGCCCGACGACATGCCTTCCTGATTGCCGCCGGCCGAGAAGATGATCGGCACCATGTTGGCGATGCCGAAGCCGCAGAGGGCAAAAGCGGCGATGGCGATCCAGGGCGAGGGCGACAGGCCGGCGACCAGCATGCCGGCGGCGGCCACGATGGCCGAACCGCGCAGCGTCGCCACCGCGCCGAAGCGGTTGCGCACGCCGTCGCCGAAAAAGCGCATGACAGCCATGACGCCGGAGAAGGCGGCGTAGGCAAGGCCGGCGATGGCGAGGTCGGCGCCGAGCTCCTGCCGGAGATAAAGCGCTGCCCAGTCGAGCACGGCGCCCTCGGAAATCATCGTCAGCAGCGCCATCAGCCCGACAAGATAGACCAGCGGGTTGGCCGGCAGCGTTAATCTGTGATGCTCGGCGGCCTGCGGCTTGTCCTCGGCGATGAGGTAGCCGACCGCCACGGCAATGACGGCAAAAGCTATGACCGTGACCACAGCCGCATGGGCGAGGTGGCCGTAAGTCTGGATGGCGTAACCGCCCAGACCGCCACCGGCGAAACCGCCGAGGCTCCAGAAGCCGTGCGAGGACGACATGATGGCGCGGGACAGCCGGCGCTCGACCACCACGGCATTGGCGTTCATGGCGACATCCATGCCACCAATCGAGCCGCCGAAGATGATCATGGCGATCGACGCCAGCGGCACGTTGGGCGCCAGCGCCACGATCAGCAGGCCGAGGCTGCCGCACAGGCCGAACCAGCGCAACACGGTGCGCGAGCCATGCCTGGAGATCAGATGGCCGCACCAGCTCATGGCCGCGACCGCGCCGACGCCGAACAGAAGGATCAGCAGGCCGAGGGTGAATTTCGAGATGTCGAGCCGGGTCAGGAACACCGGAATCTGCGGCGCCCAGCTGCCGGTCAGGAAGCCGTTGGCGAGGAAGATCGCTGCTACGGCCCATCGCCCCTGAAGGGCGCTCTGCATGGTGTTTTGCGCGTTCATGGCCCGAATCCGGTCAAAGAATGGCTTTGCGCGGCAAATTAGATCGATTCAATTTCTCGTCAAGCGCTTGGCTGCGAAAAGCTTGTGGGCCACATCTAAGGGGAAACCGTTAGGCAGCGTTCCTTCGCGCCCCCCTCTGTCCTGCCGGACATCTCCCCTACAAGTGGGGAGATTGGCGGCTTCGGCGCCTCGCTTATTCTTGCACCGCTGGCGATTGGCTAGAGCCTGCGTGACGGCCAATCTCCCCCCAAGTGGGGGAGATGTCCGGCAGGACAGAGGGGGGCGCTGTCCCGCCGACGTCAATCCTGTGAACCGCGCGCTACCTCAGTGATCCCTCGGCCGTCTTGCCTCGAACTCCGCTTTCTTGGCGTCCGAAGCCTCGGTCTGGTTCAGCGCCTGCCATTGCGCATAGGGCATGCCGTAGACGATTTCGCGCGACTGATCCTTGCCGAGATCGACGCCCTCAGCCTCGGCCGCTTCGCGATACCAGTTCGACAGGCAGTTGCGGCAGAAGCCGGCGAGGTTCATCAGGTCGATGTTTTGCACATCGCTGCGCTCGCGCAGATGATCGACCAGCCGGCGGAAGGCCGCGGCCTCGAAATCGCGTTTCTGGTCATCGCTGAGTTCGGTCATTGCCTTGGATCCTCACAGCGGCCCGGTGCGCGAGCCGAACATCTTCACCTGATGTATATCGGGACGGCGGTCGATGGCGTCAACGATCGGCGCCAGCCGTTCCGCCCAGGCCAGCGCCCCCTTGCGGTCTGATATCAGGTCCTGGCGGATCTCGATCAGCGCATGGGCAAAGCCGTTGACGATGGCGTGCTTGAACATGGTGTCGCCGCGCAACGCGCCGTCATAGGGTTCATTGTCGCCAACGACGAGGTTTTTATCCTGCGCCAGCATGTCGATCAGCGGCCGCGCCACGCGGTCGTCGAGGTCCCACAATATGCCGACATGCCAAGGGCGGATGAAGCCCTGCATGACAGGGGTGAAGGAGTGTACGGAGAAGATGAACGGCGCTTTGCCTGAGGCGTGCGCCACCGACGCGATCATGGCGCCGACCGCGTCCTGATAAGGCCGGTAGAAGCCGTCGAGCCGCCTTTCGCGTTCTTGCGGCGCCATAGGGTAGTTTCCCGGCACGACAGTGCCGTCATAGAGCTGGCGGATCAGCGTCGGGTCGTCCTCGCCGCGATTGGGATCGATCAGCAGCCGCGAAAAATTGGCGATCACCGCCGGCACGTCGAGCGCTGCGGCCAGTTCGCGCGTCACCGTCTCGACACCGATGTCGTAGGCGATATGGCGATCGAGTTCCGCCGCCGGCAGGCCTAGACTGCCATACTCCTCCGGCAGGTCGCGGCGGGCATGGTCGGCGACAAGCACGATGCCTCGCTTGCGGTCGCCTTCGACGATATCGAAAGGCGCGAAAACTGTGGATCGGGTCATTGGCTGGAAAGGTCTGTTCGCTGGCTTCCGGGGAGGGTGGTATCGTCATTCCCACGAAGAGGACTGTTGCGCAATGCCGTTGTTTGGCCACGGTTTCTGCGAAAATCCTGTGACGCGCGGCAGATCGCGTGTCGGGGGCCTTTCTAAATCGATTGGAATTGGACAGAACGGCGCGTTGACATGCGCCCGGACTTTTCCGAAAAGGGGCGTTGAGAGATGCAGATGACGTTATTGAGGGGTTTCGGGATGGGTTCCGCCGGCAGGCCGCGTGCGCGCACCGCCTTTGCCGTGCCGCTCCTGACCCTGACGCTAGGGCTCACCGCGCTGGTCGCGGCTTCGCCTGCCCGCGCCGATTTCCGCGTCTGCAACGCCACGCAGAACCTGGTCGGCGTTGGCATCGGCTACCGCGCCAAGGCAGGCTGGATCACCGAGGGGTGGTGGCACATCGAAGGATCGAGCTGCAAGACGCTGATCGAAGGTCCGCTGTCATCGAGGTTTTACTATCTTTATGCAGAAGACGCCGAGCGCGGCGGGCGCTGGGATGGCCCGATCAACATGTGCGTGGCTGAAAAAGAGTTCAAGATCGCAGGCGTTACCGATTGCGTCGCCCGGGGCTTCCAGCGCGCCGGATTCCAGGAATATGACACGGGCGAGCAGGCAAGCTGGATGGTCCAGCTGACCGATGAGTCCACAACGGGAGGCGCTCCAGCCGCCCCGGGAACAAACAGTCAATGAGACGTAGCCGCAAGGTCAAGATCCTCGCCACCATCGGTCCTGCCTCCTCGTCCGAGGAGATGCTGCAGAAGCTGTTCGAAGCCGGCGCCGATGTCTTCCGCATCAATATGAGCCACACCGATCACGAGCTGATGCGCACGCTGGTCGGCCGCATCCGCGCGGTCGAGGAAAAGGTCGGCCGTCCGATCGGCATCCTGGCCGATTTGCAGGGACCGAAGCTGCGCGTCGGCAAGTTCGCCAACGGCAAGGAGGTTCTGACGCCGGGCCAGACCTTCACCCTCGACAACAATCCCGAGCCCGGCACGTCGACCCGGGTCTACCTGCCGCATCCCGAAATCCTGAGCTCGGTCGAGGCCGGCCACCGTCTGTTGATCGATGACGGCAAGCTGGAGCTCAGGGCGGTGAAGAGCGACGGCAAGTCTATCACCTGCACCGTCGTCGCCGGCACCACCATTTCCGACAAGAAGGGCGTCAGCCTGCCCGACACCGACCTGCCGGTCGGTGCGCTGACCGAAAAGGACCGCAAGGACCTCGATGCGGTGCTGGCGGAAAGCGTCGACTGGGTGGCGCTGTCCTTCGTGCAGCGGCCGGAGGATTTGGCGGAAGCCCGCAAGATCGCGCGCGGCCGGGCACTGATCATGGCCAAGATTGAAAAGCCGCAGGCCGTCGCCCGGCTGGCCGAAATCATCGAACTCTCCGACGCGCTGATGGTCGCCCGCGGCGATCTCGGTGTGGAAATGCCGCTGGAAGCGGTGCCCGGCATCCAGAAGCAGATCACGCGCGCCGCGCGCCGCGCCGGCAAGCCGGTGGTGGTCGCCACGCAGATGCTGGAATCGATGATCACCGCGCCGGTGCCGACCCGCGCCGAGGTGTCCGACGTGTCGATCGCCGTGTTCGAGGGCGCCGACGCAATCATGCTTTCAGCCGAATCCGCTGCCGGCGCCTATCCGGTCGAGGCGGTGGCGATGATGAACCGCATCGCCACCAAGGTCGAAACCGACCCGACCTATGCCGGCATCATCAACGCGCAGCGCTCGGAACCGGAAGCAACCGGCGCCGACGCCATTTCGCTCGCCGCCCGCGAGATTGCGGAGACGCTGAAACTGTCGGCGATCATCACCTATACGGCGTCGGGCACCACGGGCCTGCGCGCCGCGCGCGAGCGGCCGCAAGTGCCGATCATCGCGCTGTCGCCGATCCTCAACACGGCGCGGCGGCTGTCGCTCTTGTGGGGCACGCATTGCGTCGTCTCGCCCGACGCCAGCGACCTCGACGACATGGTCGACCGCGCCTGCCGCATCGCTTTCGAAGAGGGGTTCGGTCAGCCGGGCGACCGCGTCATCATCACGGCGGGCGTGCCGCTGAGGACGCCGGGTTCGACCAACATGCTGCGCATCGCCTATGTCGGGTCGGACGTGCAGGCCACCCGCAACATAGGTTGACAGAGGCTTCAACTCATCACAGTTCGCAGCGCTCTTGCCGCACCTTCGGCGTGATCGATACGCTGAAGGAAGCGGTGTGCGCGAGGAACGGGGTCGTGCAGGTACTGGTCCGGACCCAGCATCTTTCGCCGGTTGAGTTCGACTGTGTCGAGCAGATCGAAATCGACCGTGGCGATCGTGCAGTGCCACCCGGGATTGCGCGACGCCCAGCCCCTCTTGTGGTGTTCCAAAAGCCGCTCGCGGGCTGAATAGCCGTGGTAGTCGAACGCGATCACGCCGTTCGTCGCGTAAATATGGTTCCCGGAAAAGCCCTCGCCAGGAATGATCCGTTCGCCGTAAAAGCCGTCCAGAGGAGGACGCTCGAGAAAGGCGCCGGCAAGAATGGCGCACGCGCCATAGCCGAAGAAGATGCGGTCCGGCAACGCCCATCGCTTCTCCGGGTTTCTCTTGATGCCGTGTTTCAGGACATAAATTGCGATCAGGTCGGGGCCAGTTCCGCGTCGGGCACCGTAATGTCGGGGCACTGTGCATCGTTGTAGGCATCGCCGGCGATGCGTGCTTCCACGGTTTTTGCCATTGCCTGCAGGTCGACGACCTTGCCGGCGACTTTCTCGATCGCGCCGACGACGAGGTCGGAGGCGATCCAATCCGGCTTGTGGCCCAGATTGTGGACCCAGATCAGTTCGGCGCCGGGGATGTCCCTGACCAGGCCGACCGAATGGATCGAGGCATAGACCACCTTGTCGCGGTCGCCCGAGATGACAATCGTCGGCGCTCTGATGTCGCGGTAATGCGGCGCGGCCTTCAACGTATAGTCGTAGAGGCCGGCGACATCGATGGCGTTGGCGCGGAAAGCGCCGGGACGCAGCACCAGCGGAATCGAGGCATTGCCGACATAGCCTTCCGGCACCTTGTTGGGAGAAAACACGCAGGCCGTGGCGCTGTCCATCTGCAGCGTGCCTGCCGGATAGGTCAATGTCTCCGAGAACAGCCAGCCGATGATGGGGGTGGCGGTCAGCTTGTAGTACCAGGCGGTCGCGCCGCCCGGCCAGGGGTGGCTGACCGGCGACAGAAAGACCAGCCCGAGCGTCTTCTCCGGGTGTTCGCGGCCAAAGGCGGCGGTGATCACGCCGCCAAAGGAATGGCCGACCATGATCGCATTGTGGATGCCGAGACGGTCCATCAGTCTGGCGATGGTGTCGGCCTGCGCCGACGGGCTCTCTTTGCCGGGGCCGCGTGCCGACCAGCCGAAGCCCGGCCGGTCGAGGAAGACCATCTCGGCGCGGCCTTCGAGCAAAGGCCTGATCGGCAGCATCTGATCCCTGAGATTGGCGCTGGCGCCGTGGATGAAGACGATGGCCGGCAGCTCGGCATTTTGAGGCGCCGGCACGTGGACATAGTGGATGCGGGTGCCGCCGATGTCGGCAAATTCGCCGGCCGGCGGGTTTCGCCACTCGATCAGCCACGCGCCGGCGCGGGTGACGCCGGCCAGGGCAAAGACGAGCGCGAGGAGCAAAGCACAGGCGGCGTAAATGAGGTTCATGCGCGGAGATACGGGGGTGGAGGGGGATAAGTTCTAGGGAGTAGGGAGTAGGGAGTAGGGAGGTGGCGTCTCGACCAATCTTCTCTACTGACTACTCACTAATCCCTACTGCCTAATCAAATTCCTTCGCCGGCAAGCTCTTCCGAAATTGCCGCGACCTGGTCCTGAGCGCTGCGCATCATCGGATAGATGGTAAGCACCTTCTGCCAGGCTTCGAGCGCCGATTGCTTGTGGCCGGTGGCGGCCATGATCTGGGCCAGGCCCGAAAGCGCGCCGAAATGGCGTGGTTCCAGCTGCAGCGTCTGGTCGATGTCGGACATCGATTTCCCGAAATTCTTCATCATGTAATGGACGGTGGCGCGCCGGTTCCAGCCTTCGGCATATTTTGGCTGCAGGATGACGACCTGGTCGAGGAAGTCGAGGGCGACGTCGAACTTCTGGTCGTCCATCGCCTTTTGCGACCATTGCATCATCAGGTCGATCGAGGCGCTGCCGGACTGGAACCATTCGCCCCAGATGCGCCCGGCGATGCGCTCGGCCGCCTTTTCGTTGCGCTCGCGCTTCAGCTCGGCAAACAGTTGGTCGAGCCTGGCTTCCCTGGTCAGGGCAACCGGCGGCTTTGCCGGCGGATCGTCCGCCGACGCCGGAGCGACGCCGAAAAGAAAGAGGGTGGCCAAAAATGCAAAAAGAATCCGCATCGCCGGAATCTAACCCCGGACGGCGGATCGTCAAACTGAAATTAGCGTGAAAGTGCCTGGAACCAGGCAATTACCATCGTATGGACGGAGGCAACGAGCCTCCGGCCGAACACTCAGCCCTGGCGCGCCTTGTAGCGTGGAGCGGTCTTGTTGATGATGTAGACGCGGCCCTTGCGGCGAACCAGCTGGTTGTCGCGGTGACGCGCCTTCAGCGCCTTGAGCGAATTCTTGATCTTCATGGTCTTGCCCGTCGGTCTGGGCCCTGTCCGGGCCGAATTATTAAGGCGCGCCTGAAAAGCGCGCCTTTGAACTTGCGGTGGCTCATAAACGAGGAGCCTTGCCCGTGTCAACCGCAAGCGTGCTGGATAGAGGCCGAGAATGGCTTTGGCCATCAAATATCCGCCATCTCGGCTCCACGCCATTGCGCGGCCGAAGGCGGGCTGGAATGGTGCGGCACCCGCAAGCCGATTTGGAGACCTCTATGCGCCTGTTGTTTGTGTCCGCGAGCCTTGCCGTTATGGCAGCCGCCTCCATCGCGCAGGCGCAGGAATGCGACCGCAACGACGACAGCCAGCAGATGATGAACATCTGCGCCGGCGAGGACTATCGGGCCGCCGATGCCAAGCTCAACCAGGCCTACAAGGATCTCGTCGGTCGCAACGACGACAAGGGCAGGAAGCTGCTGCAGGTCGCGCAACGCGCCTGGATCGCCTTCCGCGACGCCGAATGCGCCTACACGACGACAGACAGCGAGGGCGGCTCCATCCATCCGATGGAGGTTTCACAATGCCTGACCGAACTGACGGACCAGCGCATCAAACAGCTCACCGCGGGCGCCAATTGTAGGGAAGGCGATGCGAGTTGCGCCAGCCCCGACGAAGACGGGGATCTGAACGACGAGCTGCAATAGGGCTCGAGCCACGCCCTCGCGCAAAGTGCCGGAATGGCTTAGCTACGGCGGCTGATGCGCGTGAAATGGCCCATCTTGCGGCCTGGGCGCGCTTCCGCCTTGCCGTAGAGATGCAGCATCAGATCGGGCTCGGCGAGCAAAGCGGGTACGCGCAGCACATCGTCGCCGATCAGGTTTTCCATGATGCAGTTTGAATGCCGGCCAGGGTTGCCCAGCGGCAGGCCGGCAATGGCGCGGATATGCTGCTCGAACTGCGAAACGATGCCGGCGGCTTCCGTCCAGTGGCCGGAATTGTGCACGCGCGGCGCCATTTCGTTGGCCAGCAGCGTGCCATCGGCAAGAACGAAGAACTCGACGCCGATGACGCCGACATAGTCGAGGGCCGCCAGGATTTTCGCTGCCGACCCCTGTGCCGTCGCCGCCGTCTCCAGCCTGATCTGGGCCGGCAGGGTCGAGGTATGCAGGATGCCGTCGCGGTGGACGTTCTCAGCCGGATCGTAGGCGGCGACCGCGCCGTCCAACCCGCGCGCGGCGATGACCGAGATTTCGCGCTCGAAAGCGACGAAGGATTCGAGGATCAGCGGCACATTGCCCATGGTCTCGCATGTGCCGGCAAAGCCGCCCGTCTCCATGTTGCGGAAGACGCGCTGGCCCTTGCCGTCATAGCCCATGCGGCGGGTTTTCAAGATGCCGCTGCCACCGAACTCTCTCAGCGCCGCCGTCAGCTCGTCGTCATTGTCGACGGAGCGGAAATCCGCTGTCCTGATGCCGATGCCGTTCAGGAATAGCTTCTCCGCCACCCTATCCTGGGCAACTTCCAGCGCTCGCGGCGGCGGATAAACCGGGACCTTGGAAGCAAGTGCGCCGGCGGCCGCCACCGGCACATTCTCGAATTCGTAGGTGACGACGGCGCTGACTGCCGCCAGTTCGGCAAGGGCGTCCGCATCGTCATAGGCGGCGGTGATCTGGCGGTTGGCGACCTGAGCCGCCGGGCAATCGGCCTGCGGTTCGAGGATAATTGTGCGGTAGCCGAGGCGCGCTGCGGCAACAGCCAGCATGCGGCCGAGCTGGCCGCCGCCGATGATGCCGATGCTCGATCCCGCGGGCAGGCTCACGGCGCATCCGTCGGTTCGGTGGCGACCCTGGCGGTTTGGGCGGTGCGCCAGGCATCCAGGCGGGCGGCAAGTTCTTCGTCGTTCAGCGCCAGCACGGCGGCCGCCAGAAGGGCGGCGTTGGCCGCACCCGCCTTGCCGATGGCAAGCGTGCCGACCGGAATGCCGGCCGGCATCTGGACGATGGAGAGCAGCGAATCCTGGCCTGACAGCGCCTTCGATTCGACCGGTACGCCGAACACCGGCAGCGGCGTCATCGCCGCCGTCATGCCGGGCAGGTGGGCGGCGCCGCCGGCGCCGGCGATGATCACCTTGAAGCCGGCCGCCTTGGCGCCCTTGGCGAAATCATAGAGGCGGTCCGGGGTGCGGTGGGCGGAGACGATCAGCCGCTTGTGCGGAATGCCCAGCGCCTCCAGCGTTTCGGCGGCGTGGCGCATCGTCGCCCAGTCGGACTGGCTGCCCATGATGATGGCGACGTCGGCGCGGTGGTCGGTCAAGCGCATGCTCCCGGCGGTAATGGCGCGCCTTAGCGGAATTCGGGCTGGCCCGCAAGGATGGCGGCCGCCGCAGCCTAGTCCGGCCAGCGCAGGGCGCCGGATGAATCCTTTCGCGGCTGTCTCATCGCATCCGCCGGCCTGTCGGCCGCGGTGAGCACGGCGCGGAGGCGTTCGGCGACGATCTCGGCCTCGCCTGGGTGCAGATTGCAGGGGTCGAGGAAGAAATGGCCACGCTCGACCTCGTGATTGCGCACGATGATGGGCGGCGATCCGGCCGCCAATGCCGAGGCGAGGCCGGCGGCACTGAAGCGGCTTTCGGGGGAGACGAAGATCTGCAGCCGGTCGAGCGGATTGGCGGTCGGGTCGGGAATGATGTTTGCGACGATGCCGGGTATTCCCTGCAGCGAATCCCTCCATAGATTGAGCGCCGCTTCCTCGCGTCGGCGGATGCCGGCATGGTCGCGCTTTTCCCAGGCTTCGAGCGCCGCCATGGTGCCGGCGATGCTTTCCTTGCCGACCTTCATGGCGCGGGCGACGCCGCGGTTTTGCAGATAGGCGGCGCGGACGAGATCCTTGCGGCCGGCGACGATTCCGCTGGTCGGCCCCGAAAGGAATTTGTGGCCGCTGTAGACGACGATGTCGGCGCCGCGCGCCAGGAAGCTGCGCAGGTCATATTCGGAAGCCGCATCGACGATCACCGGCACGCCCCTGGCGTGGCAGATATCGCAGAATTCCTCCAGGGAAAGCATGCCGTATTGCACGGTGTGGTGCGCCACGACGTAGAGCGCCGCCGCCGTGCGCTCATTGATCGCCTCGCGCACGTGATAATCCTGGGTGACGCTGACGGTACCGGCTGAAATGACCTTGGCGCCGGCGACGCGGATCGACTGGTCGATCGGCGCGCCGTAATTGACGATATGGCCAAGCTGGATGACGACTTCGGACTTCAGGCCTTCGGTGTCGTCGGGCAGCCGTTCGATCGCCAGCAAATTGGTGCCGGTCATCGCCCCGGCGATCGCCATTGTGATGCCTGAGGCGCAGCAGGCGGTGATGAAGCCGGCCTCGCCGCCGGTGAGGCGGGCGGTGATCACGCTTGCGGCGCGCTGCAGATCGTCCATCTCCACCCACTGCGAGGCGATCTCGGCCATGGCGCTGATCGCCTCGGGAACGATGATCGAGGCGCCGAGCGTCGTCATCGTGCCGGAGACGTTGATGATCGGCCTCAGTCCCAGTCGTTCGCGGATCGTGGTGTTGGAGCCGGTGTCGGAATAGGTTTTCATGTTCAGCAATCCCTTGACTGTCAGGCGGCGATCTCGACGACCGCTTCGATTTCGACGGTGATGTTTCCAGGCAGCGAGCCGACCCCGATCGCCGAGCGGGCATGGCCGCCGATCTTGTCGAAGACGCTGGCGAACAGGTCCGAGCAGCCATTGACCACTTTCGGGTGGTCGCTGAAGGTCGGCGTCGCATTGACGAAGCCGAGCAATTTGACGACGCGCACGATGCGGCCGAGATCGCCGGCGGCGGCGTGCATGACGGCGAGCAGGTTGAGGCCGGTGAGGCGGGCATGCTCATAGGCCTGCTCGACGGTGACGTCCTCGCCGACCTTGCCGGTGCACAGCGTGCCGTCGGCGCGCAGCGGCCCTTGACCCGAAAGAAAGATCAGCCGGCCGCTTTCCGCATGGGTGACGAAATTGGCGATCGGTGTCGGCGGCTCGGGCAGCGTCAGGCCGAGTTCGGCGAGCCGGATGTAAGGCGTCATGGAAGAATTCTCCTTGGGCCGGCCTGTTGTTTTACGCAATTCCAGGGGAAAGCGCTTCGCGCTTTTCCCGGGAAAACCGCTTACACTTCTCCTGGAATTGCTTTGGGCCGCCCATGTCAGAAATGGGAGGCGCGGAAGCGCGCCAGGAAAGAGCGGAGGCGCTCATTGGTGGTCTCTTCGGCAAGGATCTCCTTCGGCGGGCCAACAGCGCTGACACCGCCATCGGCCATGAAGACAATGCGGCTCGAAGCGTCGCGGGCGAAGGCCATCTCGTGCGTGACCATCACCATGGTCATGCCGTCTTCGGCCAGGCTGCGCACAACGGCCAGCACCTCGCCGACCAATTCGGGATCGAGCGCGGAGGTGATCTCGTCGAGCAGCAGGATCTTCGGCTCCATGGCGACTGCCCGCGCTATGCCGACGCGCTGCTGCTGGCCCCCGGAGAGTTCCGCCGGCAGGCTGTCGGCCTTGTGGGCCAGGCCGACGCGGCTCAGCCAATGCTCGGCGATCTGGCGCGCCTCGGCCTTGCTCTTGCCGCGCACCTTGGTGAGGCCGAGCATGATGTTGCCGGCGGCGGTGAGGTGCGGAAACAGGTTGAAGCTCTGGAACACCATGCCGGTTTCGGCGCGCATATTGGCAAGGTCGCGCTCGCTGCGCCGCTGGCGCGCGCCGGCCTCACGAAAACCGACCTCCTTGCCGTCGATTCGGATCGAGCCTGAGTCGTAGCTTTCGAGAAAGTTGACGCAGCGCAGCAGGGTGGTCTTGCCGCTGCCGGAAGGGCCGATGACGGTGACCACCTCGCCCCTGTCCACCTTGAGGCTGACCGAGCGAAGCACCTCGACCGAACCAAAGGCTTTCGAGACCCCGGCAATGTCGAGAAGGGCAGCATTGTCGTTCGAGCTTGTGGCCATCGTGCTAGTCCCGGATGAAGGCAAAGCGCCGTTCCAGCCGCCGGCTGGCGTAGGAAAGCGCATAGTTGACGGCGAAATAGATCAAGGCGCCGAGGATGTAGAGCGGCATCGCCTCATAGGTGCGGCCGATGACCTGGTTGATCGCCTGCATCAGGTCGGTGATGCCGAGCAGCGAGACTAGGGCGCTGCCCTTGACCGCATCGGTGACGCCGTTGATCCAGGGCGGCAGGAAGCGCCGGAAGGCCTGCGGAAAGATGACGTAGGTGAGCCGCTGGCGAAAAGTCAGCCCAATGGCCATCGCCGCTTCTGACTGGCCCTTGGGAATAGAGCCGACGGCGCCCCGGAGATACTCAATGACCTGCGCCGTCTTGAACAAGGTCAGCGCCAGCACCGCCGCCGAGAAGGATTGCAGATGCAGGCCGATGGCCGGCAGGCCGTAATAGACGAAGAACATCAGCACCAGGATCGGGATGCCGCGGATGGTGTCGGAGAAGATGCGCACGGCCCAGCGCAGCGGCGCCGGGCCGTAGACCAGGCCGACGCCGAGCGCGACGCCGGCAATCAGCGACAGCACCACGACCAGCAGCGACACCCACAAAGTGATGGCGAAGCCCTGGGCGAGGAACGGTACGGCGTAGAGGATCTGGCTCAGCATGTCAGCGCGCAGCCCTGAACCGGCGTTCGACCAGCCGCAGTCCGAACAGCAGGGTGTAACCGGTCACCAGATACATCGCCGTCGTCACCAGATAGACCTCGACGATGCGGAAGGTGTTGAAGTTGATCCACTGGGCGCCGAAGGTGAGCTCGGGCACCGAGATCACCGAGGCGATCGACGTGTCCTTGAACAGCGAGATGAAGGTGTTGGACAGCGCCGGCAGCGTGATGCGCAGCATGGTCGGCAGGCGCACATGAACCAGCCGCTGCCAGGGCGTCAGGCCGATGGCTTTGCCGGCATCGAGCTGGCCGCGCGGCACGGCTTCCAGGCCGGAGCGGAACACCTCGACCAGATAGGCGCCGCTATAGACCGACAGCGTCAGCACGAACGAGGTCGGCGCGTCGTAGGCGACGTCGATCACCGTCGGCAGGCCGTAGAAGACGAGATAGACGAGCAGGATCAGCGGCACGTTGCGGATGAATTCGACGTAAGCCGCAATGATGGCGCGCACCACGCGTCCGGCCGAGACATACCAGACCGCCAGCATCAGGCCGATGACGACGCCGATGGCAATCGAAATCACGGCAAGCTCGAGGCTGAGCAGAAGGCCGCCCCACAGCTTGTCGAAATGCCGCCAGATCAGGTTGAAGTTGAGCGTATAGCCCATGCGTCTCCCGCAATAACCAAGGGGATGCGAACTAGAAGGCGGAAGGGCTAACCCTTCCGCCAGCGCTTGTCAGACAACCGGGAAACCCGGATGGCGGGCCGGCGGCTCCTGGCCGAAATAGTCCTTGAAGGCGGCGTCGTAGAGTGCGGTCTCATGGCCGAACATAGCGATGGTGAAGGTCTGGTTGACGAACGTCAGCCAGTCCAGGTCGCCCTGCCTGACGGCCGCGCCGTAGAGCATCGAGTACCAGCTCTTGCCGGCATCGAAATATTTGTCGGGGTTGCGCGAGGCCAGCCAGCGCACGGTTGAAAGATCGACAGCGGCGGCATCGGCGCGTTTCGATTCCAGTGCCTGCAGCACATTGGCCTGGGTGTCGATCTGCAGCACCTGCGCCTCCGGCAGGGCGTAATGGACCGAGCTTTCGGCATCGACATTCTGCAGGATCGAGATGCGCGTCGCCGAACCACCGGCGAGCAGCTTGTCGAAGGTCTTGTTTTCCGCCGTCGGCAGCGTCAGCAGGGCGACGCCCTCGACATAGTATGGCCTGGAGAAGTGGATCAGCTGCGAGCGCTGCGCGGTCATGGTCATGAACTGGATGGTAATGTCGACCTTGTTGGTGGTGACATTGGGGATGCGCTGCGCCGGATCCTGCATGACGAACTCGACCTTGCTCGGATCGTCGAACAGACCCTTGGCCAGGATGCGGCCCATGGTGATGTCCATGCCGACTAGCTCGCCGGGATCGTTTTCGAAATGCCATGGCGCGTTGGTGCTGCCGGTGCCGACGATCAGCTTGCCGCGGTCAAGCGCGGTGCGCAGAACGCTGTCGGATGCGGCTTGTGCCGCCGCCTTTTCGGCGCTGACAGCGGTCATCACGCCCGCCGTTGCAAGCCCGGCCATGCCCAGTTTCAGAAAATCTCGCTTGGATGCGTCGTTCACTGCGACCTCCTGTTGTTTGAGTTCCCCTACAGACACACGTGTCGCCGACCTGAATTGTCTCTTACAATAGACATATGTATCCTATACAAGACAGATACTAACATCAGGAATCAGTTATGCAAGACAGCAATGGACTCACGGATCGGGCGGAGCTTGGTCCAGCCGAGAGCCCGACGCCCGACAAGACCTCCGGCTCGCGCGAGAAGGGCCTCAACCGGGTGCTGGAGATCCTGGACTTCCTGCATGTTACGCAGCGCGCCATCGGCATTGGCGATCTCGCCAAGGGGGTGAATGCGCCGCGCTCCACCACCTATACGCTGGTGCGTTCGCTGGTCGATGCGGGTCTCCTGGAGATGGAGGGCGACGGCAACCGGGTCTATTTCGGCAAGAAGCTCTACCTCTATGGAATGGACTATGTCAGGGGCAACGACCTGCTTAGGCGGGGCCGGCAGGAGGTCGACAATCTGTCGCGCGAGACCGGCGAGACCTCCGAATTGTGCATGCTGCAAAGCGGGCGCTATACCATCGTCCATTCCAGCCCCGGCACCAGGCCGTTCCGCATCAGCTCGGCCACCGGCCTGCAGATCCCGCTGCCATGGACGGCATCGGGGCGGCTGCTTCTGGCCGGATTGGAAAGGGCCGCCATCCAGGACATGGTCTCGGAAGACGACCTTTTGCTGCCGGACGGCCGCAGGCTGCAGTTCGACGACTTCATTGCCGATATCGCGACGGCCAGAACGACCGGCTATTGCATCACTTCGGGGCTGGTCGACGCCTACACCAAATGCCTGGCCGCCCCTGTCTTCGCGGCCGCCGGCAAGGTCGAGGCGACGATGTGCCTGGTGGTGCCGATCGACACTTCAGCGGAGAAGACCGACGAATTGCTGACGTTGCTGCGCCATCGCGCGGCGCGGCTGTCGATAGCGGGGTGAGCAGTTAGGCCCCGAGGCCGTCGGCTAAGCGATGATGTCCGGAATGATCTTGTCTTCCAGCGCCATCAGCCGGTCCTTGAGGAAAAGCTTCTTCTTCTTCATGCGCTGGATCTGCAAGGGGTCGCAGCCCATGGCGATCATCGCATTGATGGCCGCGTCGAAATCGGCATGCTCCTGCTTCAGGCGGGAAAATTCGAGGCGGACATCGGCCTTTTCCTGGTCGGACATTCTCTACCGTCTGCATGTCTGCGGCGCCCGGCAATGGGCATGATTGGGCGGGGGCGGCATCAATTGCCGCCGGCGCGCAGCCAATATCACATATCACATTGTCGTGGAATGCTACCACGCAGCATTCGACATCGCAGCCGGATGGTGGCAGACTGTCATGGTGCCGTCACAGATGCGACCTGCGGTGGACGTGCCTTTGACGGCTGCAATCGAGGAAACCATGAAAGGGAGAACCAATCATGTCTCTTGCATCCCATCTTGATGAGTTGCAGCGGAAACACGGTGATATCGAACGCGAGATCGACGATGCGATGAACCATCCATCGGTCGACGACCTCGAAATCGTGAATCTGAAGCGACGCAAGCTGGCACTCAAGGACGAGATTGAAAAACTGAAGGCGAAACCGACGAGACACTGACGCCCTTCCAGGATTAGACGCGCCGCCTTGGCGCGTGACTATCGCTCCGGTGGCAACATGCCGCCGGAGGCCTGTTTTTGCTACTGATTCCGATACTGTTGGCCGGCGAAACCCGTCTGTGGGGTCGCCGCGCTGCTGCGATTTGGCGGCTCTGCTTGTCTGTCGCCATTGACAAGCCATCTTTGCTCCTCCACCTCATGCCCGAACCTCAGCGCTATGCGCTGATAGCTGATTGAGCGTGCGTCGACGTGGACGTGTGTCGCTCGGGTGATCAAGAGGCTGCCGGCATGACCGGGTATTTTTCCTCCCCCTTTGCGCGCCGGACATCGGTCGGCGTCGATGTCGGCGGCGTGGTCGTCGGCGGCGGCGCGCCGGTCGTCGTGCAGTCGATGACCAACACCGACACGGCCGATATCGACCAGACCGTCGCGCAGGTTGCGGCTTTGCATCGCGCTGGCTCCGAGATCGTGCGCATCACCGTCGATCGTGACGAGAGCGCCGCCGCCGTGCCGCGCATCCGCGAACGGCTCGAGCGGCTCGGCATCAATGTGCCGCTGGTCGGCGACTTCCACTATATCGGCCACAAGCTGCTGGCCGACCATCCAGCCTGCGCCGAGGCGCTGGCCAAATACCGCATCAATCCCGGCAATGTCGGCTTCAAGGACAAGAAGGACCGCCAGTTCGCAGCGATCGTCGAAATGGCGATCAGATACGACAAGCCGGTGCGCATCGGCGTCAATTGGGGGTCGCTCGATCAGGAGTTGCTCACCCGGCTGATGGACGAGAACCAGCGCCAAGGCTTCCCGCTGACGGCGCAGGAAGTAACCCGCGAGGCGATCGTGCAGTCGGCCATCCTGTCGGCCGAAATGGCCGAAGAGATAGGCCTCGCCCGCGAAAAGATCATCCTGTCGGCCAAGGTCAGCGGCGTGCAGGATTTGATCGCGGTCTACACCGAGCTTGCCACGCGTTCCAACCATGCGCTCCATCTTGGCCTCACCGAAGCCGGCATGGGATCCAAGGGCATCGTCGCCTCGTCGGCTGCCATGGGCATCCTCTTGCAGCAAGGCATTGGCGACACCATCCGCATCTCGCTGACGCCGGAGCCGAATGGCGATCGCACGCGTGAGGTGCAGGTCTCGCAGGAACTGCTGCAGACCATGGGCTTCCGTCAGTTCGTGCCGATCGTCGCCGCTTGCCCCGGCTGCGGCCGCACGACATCCACCGTGTTCCAGGAACTCGCCCAGAACATCCAGGCCGATTTGCGCAAGAACATGCCGGTCTGGCGGGAGAAATATCCCGGCGTCGAGAACCTCAAGGTCGCGGTGATGGGCTGCATCGTCAACGGCCCCGGCGAATCCAAGCACGCCGATATCGGCATATCGCTGCCCGGCACCGGCGAGACGCCGACCGCACCCGTCTTCGTCGACGGCAAGAAGTCGGCGACGCTGCGCGGTCCGTCGATCGCCGCCGATTTCGAAAAAATGGTTGCCGACTATATCGAGCAGCGGTTTGGACAGCACGGCAAAGCCGCGGCCGAATGAGCCATGCGGGGGCTGCTCAAAGCCGGTGTGATCCTGCTCTGCGGGCTGGGTGTCGGACAGGCACTTGCCGATCCACCGCAATCGCGCTCGGCGGCGAAACGATTGATCGGCCGTGTCTGTGACCTGATCGAGACGCATGCCGAGCGGAACGGTCTGCCGAAGGATTACTTCGCCCGGCTGATCTGGAAAGAAAGCCGCTTCGATCCCAATGCGGTTAGCCCGGTCGGTGCCGAAGGCATCGCCCAGTTCATGCCGGGCACCGCCAAGATGCGCGGGCTGGCCGATCCTTTCGACATCGAGCAGGCGATCCCGGCTTCGGCGAAATATCTCGCCGAAATGAAGACCGGCTTCGGCAATCTCGGCCTGGCGGCGGCTGCCTACAATGCCGGCGAGAGCCGCGTTTCGCGCTGGCTGGGTTCCGGCGGTTTCCTGCCGATGGAGACCGAGAGCTACGTCTTCGACATCATGGGCGAACCGGCCGACAAGTTCTCCGACAGCGCCTACGCCGGAACGATCGAGCCGCTCGACGGGAAAACCAGCTTTGCCGTCGCCTGCCGCAAGCTGCCGGTGATCATGTCGAGAACCGTGGCGATGGCGTCGATCAATGTGAAGCCATGGGGCGTCCAGGTGGCCGGCAATTTCCGCAGGGGAGCTGCGATCAATCAGTGGCTGCGGGTCAGGAGCCGGTTTCCGGCGCTGCTTTCCGGTCGTGACCCGGTGGTCAGCCGGGTGCGCACGCCGATCGGCCGACGCGGCATCTACGCCGTCAGGATCGGCGTCGACGACCGTGCCGCCGCAAACGTCATCTGCCAGAAACTGCAAAGCGTCGGCGGCGCCTGTATCGTCGTGCGCAACCGATAGGCCGAGGGGGCGACAGGACGGCCAAAATCGTCCTGCTCAATGGCGTCGGCAGCGCCGGCAAAAGCTCGATCGCCAGGGCGCTGCAAACGATCGCCACCGAGCCCTTCCTGCATGTCCAGATGGATGCTTTCATCGACATGCTGCCGCCGGCGCTGTACTGGAAGCGCGCGAGGCCGCGCGCGCCGACAGGCTGCCCGGCCTGGCGCGCTGGCAATATGGACGCGTCCACAACGGCATAGACTACGACCTCCAAGTCGACACCAGCCAGCTGATGCCGCTTGAATGCGCCCGTCGCATCCAGGAAAGATTCCGACTATAGTGCCCGGTGTTCTTTTGTTGCAATCATAGCTCTTCCAATCGCCCAAAAGCGATAGTCACCCGTCATGTGCAGGGTCGTGGCGATTAAATATTAATGAGCCCTGCTGTAGCAAAAGAGGTCGATATCTCGACGAGAGCTTTTGCGATCGTCAAAAAGGCGGGGCATGGGGGCGGTGGCAAATTTCCTTAGACGCGTTGTAAGTGAACTTGAAACGCCGCGCGCCAAACGGCCGTTCGGTTCTGGCTGGCTGTCCGGCTCGATCGGCTTGCTTGCCGGGGTCACCGCCCTGCTGATGGTCATCGTGCTGCGCTACCCGTCGCTTACATCGATGCCGGATCTGGCCCCCATCCACCAGATGCTGTTCTTCAAGCCGGCGCTCTATTTCGTCCTCATCTCCGGCTATATCCTGGCGATCCTCAGCATGACGCTGCGCAGGCAAAAGACGCTCGGCGCGGCAGCCATGTTCACTGTGCTGCTGGCGTCGCTGGTCGGCATGCTTCCTGTGCGACATCAACTGCACATCGAAGGGGTGTTCTTCGGGCTTGATTTCTTCATCCTGAACGCCCTGTTCATGGGTGTGCTGTTCGTTCCGCTCGAACGTCTTTTCGCGCGCAACAAGGATCAGACCGTGTTCCGCGACGAATGGCGCGAGGACCTGTTCTACTATCTGGTCTCGTCGCTGCTGGTGCAGATTTTGACCTACCTGACCTTGGCGCCGTCCAACTTCGTCAATGCACAGGGCGCCCTTGGTTCGGTGCGCGCCTGGGTCCACGGCTTGCCGTGGCTGGTGCAACTGCTGGCGGTAATGTTCCTGACCGACTTTGCCCAGTATTGGGTGCATCGGGCCTTTCATCGCATTCCCTGGCTGTGGAAGTTCCATGCCGTGCACCATTCCGCCAAGTCGATGGACTGGATTGCCGGTGCGCGCATGCATTTCCTGGAAATCATCATGCTGCGCAGCCTGACGGCAACCCCGATGTTCGTGCTGGGGTTCGATGAATCGGCTATCCAGACGTATATTTTGATCGTCTACGTCTATTCGTCTTTCATCCATTCCAACATCGGGACCAGTTTCGGTCCAGTCGAAAAGATGCTGGTGTCGCCGCGTTACCACCACTGGCATCACGGCCTCGAGAAAGAAGCGATCGACGTAAATTTCGCCATCCATTTCCCGCTGCTCGACCGGCTGTTCGGTACCCACCATATGCCCGAAGGGCGCTGGCCGAACGGCTACGGCATTCACGGACATCCCGTTCCGAACGGATACTGGCAGCAATTCCTCTATCCCTTCCGGCGCGGCTAGACTGGAGTCCTTCGCAAAGCGCGCGTGTCACCGCGCCTGGCGAGGTTAGCCCAATCCATGACAAGCGACAGAGCCCCGAGATGCTTGACGGCTACATAATCTGCGGCACGCCGAGAACCGGAAGCACCTTGCTGTGCGGCCTTCTGGCCTCGACGAAAACAGCTGGCGATCCGCACTCCTTCTATAGGCGGGAGGACAAGGCGGAATGGGCCGAAGAGTGGAAATTGGCGCATCCCGAGACGATGAGCGCGCATGATTTCGACCTCGCCTATCTCGGTGCGGCAATCAGCGCGGGAAGGGGCGGAACAAGCGTCTTCGGCCTGCGCCTGATGCGGGAAAACCTGGATGAACTCTCGGCGATCGTCGACCGGATCTACCCAGACCTGTCTTCGGACAAAGCGCGGTTTGAAAAAGCCTTTGGGCGGGTCCTCTACATCCACTTGTCTCGCGAAAACAAGCTGGCGCAGGCGGTGTCGCTGATCAAGGCCGAGCAGACCGGGCTTTGGCACATCGCGCCCGACGGAACCGAGATCGAACGGGCCGCACCGCCGCAGGAACCCCGCTACGATTTCAAGCGGATCCAGCGCGAGCTTGCCGAACTCGAAGCCTATGACGCGGGCTGGAATGTCTGGTTCGCGGAGCAGGGGATCGTCCCGCTGCGCATCGGCTATGAGCGCCTGTCAGCCGATCCGGCAGCGGCATTGGCATCCATCTGCGAGGCCCTGGGCGTTCCGGCGCCGAATGCCGCCGACGTAAAGCCGGGCGTCGCCAAGCTCTCGGACGAGATTAGCCTCGACTGGATGCGCCGCTATCGTCTGGACGCGGCGATTTGATCAAGCCCTCTTTACCGCCACCGTCTCGCTGAGCCATGTGCCGATCTTGCTGCCGAGACGGTCGGGCGACACCGGCTTGGGCAGATAGTCGTCCATTCCGGACTCGATACATTTGTCGCGGTCGCCCTTCAGTGCGTGCGCGGTGACGCCGATGATTGGTGTGTGATTGCCACTCGCTGCCTCCGCCGCCCGGATGGCGCGGGTCGCCTCGTAGCCGTTCATCTCCGGCATGGAGACGTCCATGAGGATCAGCTTCGGCCGTAGCGCCCGGTACATCTCGACGGCCGTGCGGCCATTGCTGGCGATGCGGTAGCTGAGGCCAAGCCCATTGAGGATCTGGCCGAACACCAGCTGGTTCACGTCATTGTCCTCGGCGATAAGAATATCGATCGGGCCGTTTGCCGTGACAGTCGATTCCAGTGTCGCGGCCACGGGCATCACCGGGCCGCGAATGACGGTGAAGGCAGGCGGTGTGGGTGCGGCCTGCGTGACAACCGGCTCGCGAACGAACTGGGCCTTGCCGATCTGGGCCCGCGCTTTCTGGATGGCCGAGATGACGGTGCCGAGCAGGATGGCCGAGCGCGCCGGCTTGGTGAGATGCGCGGCGATGCCGAAATCGATGACCATCTTGCCGAAATCGACCTGATCGACGGAGGTCAGCAGCACCACCGGGATGGCGGAGAGACGGCTGTCGGCGGAAATAGCCTTGGCGACATCGGCGCCGTTCATGCCGGGCATCTGGTAGTCGAGGATGATGCAGTCGACCGCAGCACCGAGCTGGCTGGCCCGGTCTAGAAAGGCGAGGCCAACGGCGCCGCTTTCGGCGGCCGCGCAGTCGAAGCTCCAGCTTCTGAGCTGTTCCAGCAAGATCTCGCGGTTGACCGGGTTGTCGTCGATGACCAGCACGCGGGCGCCGGTGACATCGACCGGCACGACCTCGTTGCGCGTGTCCTGCTGATGCGCCGGCAGCGGCACGGCGAACCAGAACACCGAGCCGCGGCCGATCTCGCTTTCGACGCCGATCTTGCCGCCCATCAGGTCGATGAGGCGGGCGGCGATGGCAAGGCCGAGGCCGGTGCCTTCATGGCGGCGCGTCGACGAGCCGTCGACCTGCGCGAATTTCTCGAACACGTTCTCGAGCTTCTCGGCAGGAATGCCGATGCCTGTGTCCTCGACGCGGACCTTGAGCTGGACCATGCCGTCGACCACCTCGCCGCCGACATCGATCAGCACATGGCCCTTCTCGGTGAACTTCACCGCATTGCCGAGCAGATTGGTGACGATCTGACGGAACCGTCCGGCATCGCCGACGACATGGGCAGGCAGGCGCGGGTCGACACGCACGATCAGCTCGAGGTTCTTTTCGGCGACGCGCGCCGACACCAGTGTGGCCACGTCCTCGACCGCTTCGGCAAGCCGGAAGGGTGCAGGATCGAGCGTCAGCTGACCGGCATTGATCTTGGAGAAATCGAGGATGTCGTTGATGATGGTGAGCAGCGCATTGCCGGACTTGACGATGACTTCGGTGAAGGTTTTCTGGCGCGCGTTAAGCTCGGTCTTGGCGAGCAGTTCGGCCATGCCCAGCACGCCATTCATCGGCGTGCGGATCTCATGGCTCATATTGGCCAGGAATTCCGATTTGGCGCGGTCGGCCGCTTCGGCCTTGAACAAGGATGCGGCGGATTCGGTGAAGGCGCGGCGGATCGCATTTTCCATCGGCCGGAAGATCCAGAGGGCAACGATGGCAAGAACCGCGAACAGAAGGCCGCTTGCCCACAACAGCAGCCTGTCGCTGGAGGCGTCGGCCAGATGGCGTTCGCCATCCATGGCGGTACGCACACGCACCAGCATCGGCTGGACGAACAGGTCGTTCTGGTTGAGGATTTCGCGCGAACTCCATTCGTCGGTCTGTTGCGCCGCCGACATCAGGTTGAAGTTGCGCACGATGTCGCGCGACGACCAGAACAGGTCGCCGTTGACGGCGGCCGACGAGAGTTCGTCCAGCGTTTTGGCCGACAGGCTCGGCTTGATCGCGGCCAACTCCGCGGACAGTGTTTCGATCTCGCTGGTCAGGCGTTGCGAATGGCCGCGCGCTGCGGCGGCAAGGCCGTCACGGGTTTCGGTGCGCCAGGTCGTGCTGGCGGTTTCGGCAAAGCTGGAGGCGTTGCGCAGGTCGCGGGTGAAGACGACGAGATTGCTGCTCAGCGCGTCGATGTCGTGGCGGAAGGAATTGACGCGATTGAGCGCAAACATCACCGCGGTGGAAGCCAGCGCAAAGATGAGCAATCCCGAGATGTAGCGGATCCGGATCGAGCGGATGAAGAAAGAATATTCCGGCATGCGCAACCCCAACACATACGCATCATTTTAACGGTCGGGATTACGCTTGATTTACATTAAAATTCCGTTCGCGCCTGGCGGGCCGTCAAGATCCTGGCTGCACGTGCCCGGAGTTGGCGCCATAGAGGGTGGCATCGCATTTGCGCATCATGCGCAGTGCTTCTTCCTCGGTCAGGCCGAACTTGCGCATCATGCTCCGGATTTCGGGGCCTACAGCTATCTCCACCGGTCTTGCCGCCTGGCGGGTCTTCCTGGCCTTTTTCTTGGACATCAGTACGTTTCCCGTCTTGACCGACACATGTTTCGCATCAGCCCTGGCCCGGCCTCACCGTGCTGCGCCAGACCATGGGCGCATGGCAGATCAGGCGGCTGCCAGCCTCCTCCCGCGCGCCGGTCGCGAGCCGCACGGCGCGCCTGGCGATCTCCTCGATCGGCGGCGAGAACGTCGTCAGCCGGTAAGAGGCCCAGTCGGCCTGTTCAATGTCGTCAAAGCCGATGACGCAGAGATCGCGGGGTACGCTGATGCCGAACTCGTGGCGGGCCGCATCGAGAAAGCCGCACGCAATCAGGTCGGTCACGCAGAACGCCGCATCCGGCCGCTGCCGGCCGGAAAAGAGCCGCCTGGCGCCATCGGCTCCGGTGGCATAGCCGGTGCGGCCCTCGCGCCACACGGTCACCTCCAGCCCTTCCTTCTGCGCGGCGGTAAGGAAGGCGGTTTCGCGGGAGAGCAGGCTGGGCGTGCCGGCAGCCGAGGTCACCAAAGCGGGGCGGGTACAGCCGGCCCGGATGAAGGCATGCAGCGCTGCCTCTGCGGCTGCAGCGTTGTCGACACCGATATTGTGCGGGCCGTCGAAGCGGTCATCGCGATTGATCAGCACCAGCCGCTGGCCGTTCTCAAGACAGGTGCGGATCAGCAACTGCGGCGGCGAGCCGGACAGAACGATGCTCGCATCGGCGCGATAGTTCAGCGTGTTGCGCAGCGCCTGGTCGACATGGTGGCTGGGGCCGGAGGTGTTGAACACCATGGCCATTTTGCCGGCGTCCCGCAGATGTTGGGTCAGCGCCTTCTGCAGGCGGGCATGATAGGGCGTGTCGCCATCGGCAACGATGAGGCAGACAATGCCGGTCGAGGCCCGCATCAGGCCGCGAGCCAGATGGTTGACGTGATAGCCGAGTTGCTCGGCCGCCAGCATCACCCGCTCGCGGGTTTCCCCGGAAACGGAAGCGCCGGGCGTGAAGGTACGTGACACGGCCGAGCGCGAAACCCCGGCGAGGTCGGCAACCTGCTGGGCGCTGGAAAAACCGGTGCGGATTCTCGGAACCGTCAAGCGAACGCTCTCGCTGCTGTTTTCGTGATTCTTTGCACACCCGTGCAGTGTAATGCAACTCTTCTGCCATTGCCACCCACCGCACTTGACAGGCATGGCGGAATGCAACAGCTTTGCACAGCCGTGCAATACAAGCCGGCTCAAGAGTGGCATCGGAGGAATACCCTGTCCATTTCGCCGAAGACGGCATTGAGGGCGCGATTGTCCGGACCGGCTGCATGAGCAGGGCGGCGGCGCATCCGAAGGCGGACCGGCTGTCCGAGGCCGAGATGGACAGGCGTGCCGAGGTCTGCCGGAAACTGCTTGTCACGGCCGGGCAACTGGCGATGGAAGGCTATGCCCGGCAGGGCGCCGTCCAGCCGGTGGCGATGAAAGGCCCGCAAGATTTTCTCACTGAAACCGACGGCAAGGTCGAGGAGCACATCCGCGCCACTCTGGCAGAGGCTTTTCCGCAGGACGGGTTTTTGGGCGAGGAAGGCGGCGGCATCGGCTCTGCCCGCATGTGGGTCGTCGACCCGATCGACGGCACCGCCAATTTCATGCGCGGTATTCCGCATTTCTGCATTTCGATAGCTTTCGTCGAGGACGGCCGCAGCGAGATCGGCGGCATTGCCAATCCGGCCATCGGCGAAACGTACTTTGCCCGCCGCGGGCAAGGCGCGACGCGCAATGGCGCGCCGATCCGTGTGTCGCCGACGCAAGCGTTCGACCGCGCCTTTGTCGAGTTCGGCTGGTCGCCCAGGATTCCCAATCGCGACTATCTGGACAAGGTGAGCCTTGTCTGGGCACTCGGCGCCAACGTGCGGCGCTCCGGCTCCGGAGCGCTTGGGCTGGCCTATGTGGCCGACGGCCGCTCCGATGCCTATGCCGAGCTGCACATCAATTCGTGGGACTGCCTGGCCGGATTGCTGCTGGTGGAGGAGGCCGGCGGCCGGGTGAACCGGTTCCTCGACGGCGACGGCATGGCGAAGGGCAATCCCGTGCTTGCGGCAGCACCCGGTGTTGCGGCGACATTGTCCCAGGTGATCGGAGTGCCGCTCGACGACGGGTAGATCGTTTCAGTGTGAAAGATAGGGAGGAATATCGATGAAGACATTTGACAGTAAGCAAGGCTTGCGCGCCGCCTGGCTTGGCCTTGGCGCGGCGCTGGCCATGTTCGGATTGGCGGGTGCCGCCCAGGCGGCCGATCGCAGCCTCACAATGTATTGCGCCGTCGACGAGGCCTGGTGCCGGGCGATGGCGACCACCTACCAGAAGGAGACGGGCGTCAGCGTCGACATGACCCGCATGAGCGCCGGCGAAATCTACGCCCGCCTCCGGGCCGAGAAGGACAATCCACAAGCCGATATCTGGTGGGGCGGCACCGGCGACCCGCATCTGCAGGCGGCGGAAGAGGGCCTCACCCAGGAATACAAGTCGCCGCAGCTGGCAAACTTGCGCGACTGGGCGCTGAAGCAGGCCGACAGGTCGAAGAACCGCACGGTCGGCATTTATCTCGGTGCACTCGGCTACGGCTACAATGAGGAAGATCTGAAGCAGCGCGGGCTGACCGCGCCGGCGTGCTGGGCCGATCTGGTCAAGCCGGAATTCCAGGGCGAAATCGAGATGGCCGACCCGAATTCATCGGGCACGGCCTGGACCATGCTCGCCACCATCGTCCAGCTGATGGGCGAGGACAAGGCATTCGATTATCTCAAGCAGCTCAACAAGAACATCGCCGAATACACCAAGGCAGGGGCCGCGCCGGCGCTCGCCGTCGGCAAGGGCGAGACGCTGATCGGCATCTCCTTCCAGCACGACGTGATCAATGCCGCGAAACAGAACCCTGCCGTGAAGGTGGTGTCGCCTTGCGAAGGCACCGGCTTCGAGATCGGTTCGATGAGCATCGTGACGGGCGCCAAGCATGCCGAAGAGGCGCAGAAATTCTACGACTGGGCGCTGAGCCCGGATGCGCAGAAGCTCGCGGCGCCGAACGGCAGCTTCCAGATTCCGTCGAACACCGCCACGCCGGTGCCGCCCGAGGCGCCGGACCTCTCGAAGATCAAGCTGATCGACTACGATTTCGCCAAATACGGCTCGTCGGCCGAACGCAAGCGGCTGTTGAAGAAGTTCACCGACGAGGTCCGCAATGGCGGCTGAGCGCGTTCTTTTGCGCTCGCTCTAGCATCTGATCGCCGGCTGCCCCTCGCCGCAGCCGGCGCACCATCCTTTGGCAACAGAAAGACATTGAATGTCCGCGGCCGGTTCCATGGTCAGTTCCGCTCCTGGACGAAGCGCGCTCGCCTGGGTAATGGCCGCGTGGGCGAGCTTCGTGCTCTTGCCTTGGTACAAGGTCGAAGGCGGCTTCCTTTCGTTCGACTGGCTGGCACAGCCGGCGGATGCGACGCCGGCCATCATCCTGGCGCTCGGTGGCCGGCCCTGGCTGTTGCCGCTTATCCTGCCGCTTCTGCTGGCGAGCTGGCTGGTGGCGCGCAACAACCCCAAGAGCCTGGCGGTTGCAGGCGCGGCGGGCCTGCTGTGGCTGGCCATCGAAGGCTTTTCCATCATCCATTCGGGCTGGGGATTTGGCTTGCTTACCCGGATCGCCGGCACGCCGGGACCGATGCAGCCCGGGCTTGGCTGGGGCGCGGCGCTCTATGCCGTGGCGATGCTGATGTTCATCGCCGAGGCGCTCGCTGCGCGGGGATGGTGCAAGGGCGACCGTTTCGTCGTCGGCTCGCTCTCAATCGTGATTGCTTCGCTGATCCTGTTCGTCGCCTATCCGCTGCTGTCGATCCTCACCTCGGCCATCAAGGACAATGACGGCAATGTCGTGCCGGCGCTGTTCTTCGACAAGATCTTCAGCGCCAACATATGGAGCCTGCGCTGCCTCTATGGCGAGGGCTCCTGCGGCGTGGCGTGGAACACGGTGGCGATCGCAGTCCTCGTCGGCTTTTTCTGCACGGCGCTCGGCCTAGCGCTGGCGCTGATCGCGCTACGCACCAAGCTGCCGGCCAAATGGTTGCTGCGCGGCCTGTCCATCCTGCCGATCATCACGCCGCCCTTCGTCATCGGCCTGGCGCTGATCCTGCTGTTCGGCCGCGCCGGCATCGTCACCAACCTCATGTCGGTGCATCTCGGCATTCCGCGCAGCCGCTGGATCTATGGCATGGCCGGCATCACCATCGCGCAGGTGCTGGCCTTCACGCCGATCGCCTTCCTGGTTTTGGTCGGCGTGCTGCAAGGGGTCAGCCCGAGCATGGAGGAGGCATCACAAACCCTGCGCGCCAGCCGCTGGCGGACGTTTCGCACCGTCACCTGGCCGTTGATCCGGCCGGGCCTGGCCAGCGCCTTCCTGATCTCGTTCATCGAGAGCATGGCCGATTTCGCCAATCCGCTGGTGCTGGGCGGAAACTTCAACGTGCTGTCGACCGACATCTTCTTTGCAGTGGTCGGTGCGGCGCACGACCAGGGCCGCGCGGCGGTGCTGGCGATCGTGCTGTTGATGTTCACGCTGGCAGCCTTCGTCATCCAGCGCCGCTGGATCGGCAGCCGCAGCTACGTCACCGTCGCAGGCAAGGGCGATGGCGGCGTACCGGCGACGCTGCCCAAGGCCTTGCGGATCGGCTGCTACGCCGCCGTCGTTCCGTGGCTGGTTCTGACCATCGTGGTCTACGGCATCATCCTGGGCGGCGGTTTCGTGCAATCGATCGGGCGCGACAACACGCCGACGCTCGAATATTTCCTCACCGCCTTTTCGATCGAGAAAGGCGTCAATGGCTGGTTTTTCAGCGGCTCGGCCTGGCCGTCGCTGCTGATGACCATCGGCCTGGCGCTGGTGGCGATGCCGTTCACCGCGGCGCTCGGCATCCTGACGGCCTATCTGCTCGACCGGCAGCGTTTCGCCGGGCGCACCATGTTCGAATTCCTGGCGATGATGAGCTTTGCGATTCCCGGCACGGTGATCGGCGTCAGCTATATCCTTGCCTTCAACGTGCCGCCGGTGCAGTTGACCGGCACCGGGCTGATCATCGTCATCTCCTTCATCTTCCGCAACATGCCGGTGGCGATCCGTGCCGGGCTCGCCAATCTCGGACAGATCGACAAGAGCCTGGACGAGGCATCGCTGACGCTTGGGGCGCGGTCTTTTGCTACCTTGCGGCGGGTGATCCTGCCGATCCTGAAGCCGGCGATCGTGACCGCGATGATCTACAGTTTCGTGCGCGCGGTGACGGCGGTCAGCGCCGTCATCTTCCTGGCGAGCGGCCGGTTCAATCTCGCCACGGTCTACATTGTCGGGCGCGCAGATGTCGGCGAATACGGCATCGCGATTGTCTATTCGGCGGTGATGATCGTTGTCATGATGGTCATCCTCATCGGCATCCAGCTGCTGGTCGGCGAACGCCGGCTCGGCCGGCGCCGGCCTGGGGCGGAAGCCGTGGTGGCAGCAATCTGATGGGGAGAAGCGGCGTGGATCAGACGGCGAAGAATGCTGTCCCGGTTGTCACGGACAGGCCGGCCGTGCGGTTCGAGGGCGTCACCAAGAAATACGGCGCGGTGATCGCCGTCGACAATGTCAGCTTCGACATCGCGCCGGCCAGCCTGGTGACGCTGCTCGGGCCCTCGGGTTGCGGCAAGACGACGACGCTCAGGCTGATCGCCGGGCTGGAACAGACCAGCACCGGGCGCATCCTGATCGACGACAAGGACGTCACCTTGCTGTCCGCCGCCGAGCGAGATGTCTCCATGGTGTTCCAGTCCTATGCGCTGTTCCCGCACATGAACGTGATGGAGAATGTCAGCTACGGCTTGCGGGCTATGGGGCTTGGCAAGGCGCAGGCAGCCGAGCGCGCCGCCGAAAAGCTGTCGCTTGTCGGCCTGTCCGGCTACGAGAAGCGCCAGCCGAGCGAATTGTCCGGCGGCCAGCAGCAGCGCGTCGCGGTGGCGCGAGCCATCGTACTGGAGCCGAAGGTGCTGCTGTTCGACGAGCCGCTGTCCAACCTCGACGCCAAGCTGCGCCGGCGCGTGCGCGACGAAATCCGGGGTCTCCAGCAAGATCTGGCGCTGACCATGGTCTATGTCACGCATGACCAGGAAGAGGCGCTCGCCGTCTCCGACCGCATCATCGTCATGAACGCCGCTCGCGTCGCCCAGGACGGCACGCCGCGCGACCTCTACAACGAGCCGACCAACCGCTTCATCGCCGACTTCATGGGCGACGCCAATCTGCTCGACGTCGAGGTGCTTTCCAGCAATGCGACCAGTGCAAGGGTCAAGGTCGGACCCTTGCTGCTCGACATGCCGGGTCGCGGTAACGCTCCGGGGCCGGCGATCCTCGCTGTGCGCCCGAATGCCGTGCGCATCTTGCCCGGCCAGCCAGCGGGCACCATGAAGGGCCAGGTGGTCAAGAGCTCGTATCTCGGCGACCACATGGAATACCGGATCGCGATCAGCGATCCGGCGGTCGAACTGTTCGCGACATCGCCTGATGTCACACCCGCTGTGGCGGAAGGGACGATGGTCGGGATCGATTTCGATCCGGCGAAGATCGTGCTGATCAAAGACGATTGAACGCGCCGGGAAAGCACCTTCGAAAAAATCCAGCCTGAATGTCACACCGGCCGGACCTGCCTCGTCATGATGGCGTACCCAACACAAGGACTGCAATCATGACCGCCAAAATCGACCTCTTCGCCGCCGCCCCTGCGCTGATCAAGCAGTGGCAGCGCGCATCGACCGAACTCTCCGTCGCCGCCGGGCTCGAGCACAGCCTCAACGAGCTGGTGAAGCTTCGGGCGTCGCAGATCAATGGCTGCGCCAAGTGCATCAACCTGCATGCCACCGAAGCGCGCGAGAATGGCGAGACCGAGCAGCGCATCTATCTGCTGCCGGCCTGGCGCGAAGCGCCCTGCTACAGCGACCGCGAGCGTGCCGCGCTCGGCTGGACCGATGCGCTGACGCGCCTCTCGGAAGGACAGGACCGCGAAAGCGCCTATGATGATCTTAAGGCGCATTTCACCGAGGAGGAGCAGGTGAAGCTCACCGTTTTGATCAACATCATCAATGGCTGGAACCGCATCGCCGTTGGCTTCGGGCTCTACACCGACGCAGCAACGATACGCGCCAGCGCCAAGGCGGCCTGATGACGGCGACGGCACCCGACGACGCGGCAGCGGGCTTCGGCCCGCTGGGTCCGAAGCTGATGCGGGTCGCCTATCGCATGCTGGGCTCGGTGAGCGACGCCGAGGATGTCGTGCAGGATGCCTTCATCCGCTGGATGGGGACCGACCACTCGCAGGTTCGCGAGCCAGAAGCGTTCCTGCGCCGCACGGTGACGCGGCTTTGCCTTGACCAGCTCAAATCCACGCGGCGCCAGCGCGAGACTTATGTCGGCCCTTGGCTGCCCGAGCCGATCGTCGAAGAGGGCGATCTTGAAGATGTCACCTTGCCGCTGATGTTGGCGCTGGAGCGGCTTTCGCCGCTCGAGCGGGCGGCCTTTCTGCTGCACGATGTGTTCGGGCTGGAATTCGAGGAGGTCGCGACCGCCATCGAGCGCGATTCAGCCGCCTGCCGCCAGCTTGCCGCTCGCGCACGGGGCCATGTCCGCGAGGCGCGGCCCCGCTTCAAGGTGGAGAAGCAGCGTGGCCTGGAGATCGCCGAAGCCTTTTTCGCGGCATCGCGCAGCGGCGACATGCAGGCGCTCGGCGCGCTGCTGACGGCAGATGTCAGCGCTCATGCCGATGGCGGCGGCAAGCGTCCGGCGGCTTTGGCGCCGGTGCTGGGCTTCGACGCCGTCATGAAGCAATACGCGCAAGTCGCGGCCTGGCTGCGCGACAATCGCTCGACGCTGGTGCGCATCGGCTTCGTCAATGGACTGCCGGGGTTCGTCACCCAGGAGGCCGATGGCGAACTGCAGACGACCGCGCTTGACATCGAGGACGGGAAGATCGCGGCCGTCTATGTCATGCGCAATCCCGACAAGCTCAGGCATCTGCGTTAGACCCGATTGAATCGGAGCGAAATACCGGTTCGGCCCGCCTCCAAAAGCCGGCCCTTCCTGTGTGCGACCCGCAGGACGATGTCAGGGCCCTTTGCCGCTGCCGCCACCGGCCTCTAGGATGCCTTCTCGCCGTCACGTGGCTGGATCAGCCTGCGCGCGGCATCTGCTCCTGCCGCAAGGAAGCGATCCGACAATTCGGTCCCTGCCACCGCGCGGGCCAGTTGAAGCGCGCCGATGAGGGTCGCAAAGACGCCCATGGCAACGCCTTCCGGATCCCTGGCCTGCGGAAGCGCTGCAGACAGCTGACGCACCAGAACCAGCAAGCGTTCGGTATAGACTTGGCGCGTTTCGGGCGGCTGACGCGCGAGTTCCGGGAGCAGCGCGGCGTTGGCGCAGCCCGTTCCCGGGTTGTCCCGGTGCGCAGCTGACAGATACGCCGCTATGCCCATCTCCGGACCACCGGCGGCCAATACCTCCTGCAGTTGCTGCACCTGGCTCTCCAGTGCCGCTACAAGGCTTTCACGCACGAGCTCCGCCTTGGACTGGAAATGCGGATAGAAGGCTCCGTTCGTCAGTCCGGCGTCGCCCATAATGGCTGCCAGTCCGGACGCGGCGATGCCGTCACCGCGAAAACGCTGGGCTGCGACCTCCACGATGCGATCGCGGGAGGCGTCCTTTCGGCCCTTTTCGTAGCGCATGGCTGCTATTCCTTTCTGCTATTGCATTACGGTTGTAATTTGATATTATGATCATAATTCAACCAGCGAACGAAAGCTAGCCCCAGTGGCTTTGGAGCATAAAAAATGAATGCGAACTCTGGAAAGACCGCAGTCGTGACCGGAGCCTCTTCGGGCATCGGCCGCGCCAGTGCCGAGGCCTTGGCGCGGGCGGGGTATACCGTCTTCGGGACAAGCCGCAGCAAGGCCGGCAACGGCCCGGCTAAGGTGTCCATGCTGACCTGCGACGTGACCGACGGGGAGTCCGTCAGCGCCCTCGTTGCAACCGTGCTGGCCCAGACCGGCCGCATCGACCTCTTGGTCAACAATGCCGGTGTCGGCCTGCTTGGCGGCGCCGAGGAATCTTCGGTCGCACAGGTGCAGGTTCTGTTCGACGTCAATCTGTTCGGCGTCATGCGCATGACCAATGCGGTGTTGCCGTCGATGCGGCGCCGCGGCCAAGGGCGCATCGTCAACATCGGCTCGATTCTAGGATTGGTGCCCGCGCCATACTCAGCGCACTACTCGGCGGTCAAGCACGCGCTGGAGGGCTATTCGGAGTCGCTCGATCATGAGGTTCGCGCCTTCAACATTCGCGTCTCGGTCATCGAGCCGGCATTCGTGCGCACCGTCTTCGACCAGAACGGCATCGAGCCGGATTCCCTGTTGAAGGACTACGATCAGGCGCGCGCCGGTCTCAAGGCGCTGCTTGCCGATGTGATGCCCAAAGCCGATCGGCCGGAAGTGGTGGCGGATGTGGTCGTCAAGGCAGCGACCGACGCCCGTCCGCGACGGCGCTATACCGCAGGGAAGGCAGCGCGCCAGGTCAGCCTGCTGCGCCGCTTCGCCCCCGCGGGGATGTTCGACAAGACCTTGCGCAAGCAGTTCCGCTTGCCGGTCTGAACAACGGCGGGACGGAGAATTTCACGCACAAACGGCACACCAACAGGCACTTCAGAAAGTCACTGCCATGAAGGCATTCGTTGTCGACAAATATAACAAGAAAGGCATTTTGCGGCTGGCCGAGATGCCGGAGCCGGAACTGCTGGACAATGACGTCCTGGTCGAGGTCCATGCCGCAGGAGTGAACCTGCTGGATTCCAAAATCAGAACCGGTGAATTCAAACTCATCCTTCCCTATCGCCGGCCCTTCATTCTCGGTCACGACGTGGCTGGAAGGGTTGTCAGGGTGGGCTCGAAAGTCCGCAAATTCAAACCCGGCGACGCCGTCTATGCGCGGCCGCGCGACGGCCGGATCGGGACATTCGCCGAATTCATCGCAATCGATGAAGCCGACGTGGCGCTGAAGCCGGCGAACCTCAGCATGGAAGAGGCGGCCTCGATCCCGCTGGTCGGTCTGACCGCCTGGCAGGCTCTCATCGAGAGGGCGGGTCTGAAGACAGGCCAGAAGATCTTCATCCAGGCTGGCTCCGGCGGCGTGGGGACATTCGCCATCCAGTTGGCAAAGCATCTCGGCGCGATCGTTGCGACAACAGCGGGCGCGGCAAGCAACGATCTGGTCAGGGATCTCGGTGCCGATGTCGTCGTCGACTACAGGAAGGACGACTTCGAGAAAATCCTGTCGGGCTACGACGTCGTCCTGAACAGCCAGGACGCCAAGACGCTTGAGAAATCCCTGACTGTGCTGAAACCGGGTGGGAAGCTCATCTCGATTTCCGGTCCTCCGGATCCCGAATTTGCCAGGAAACAGGGACTGAACGTGGTGCTAAGGCTGCTGCTGCGGCTGCTGAGCCGTGGTATCAGGACCAAAGCCAAGCGCCGGGGCGTGGGATTTTCGTTCCTGTTCATGTCGGCGCAAGGTGAGCAACTGAGCAAAATCACGTCCCTCATCGAAGATGGGGCGATTCGCCCGGTCGTCGACAGGGTCTTTCCTTTTGAAGCGACCAATGAGGCGCTGGCTTACGTCGAAACAGGACGCGCCAAGGGCAAGGTCGTCGTCAAGGTCAGATAGCGCGCCCAGTTGCTTTGGGGCATTTGAGAGACACCAAAGCAAGGCAGCGCAAGGCCGACAAATTCCGAAAACGGTTCGGCATCCGATCGCCCAAACCTCAGTTGTTGCGGATTGCCACGAAGCTTGCCGCTGCCTTCAGCAAGGCTGCCTGTTCACCGTAAGGCTCAAGCAATTCATGGGCCTGCTTGACCAGCCCATGGAGCTGGCTGCGCGCCCAGTTCGCGCCATGCAGCGCCACCAGCGTCGCCTTGCCGGCGGCTGCGTCCTTGCCGGTCGCCTTGCCCATCTGGCTGGCATCGGCGGTCAGGTCGAGCAGGTCGTCGGCAAGCTGGAAGGCAAGCCCGACCGCCGAGCCGAATTCGGCCAGCCGGTCGCGGTCCTGCGGTGCGGCGCCGGCAATGATCGCGCCGGCTTCGCAGGCGAAGCGGATCAGCGCGCCGGTTTTCATCGCCTGCAGCCGGATAATGCCGGCTTCGTCCGGCCTGCTGCGCTCGGCTTCGAGATCGAGCGTCTGCCCGCCGACCATGCCCCCAGTGCCGGCCGCGCGCGCCAGCGCCAGCACCAGTGCCGCCCTGCGCTCCGCCGGCAGCGCCGTCGCCTCATCGGCGAGGACATCGAAGGCAAGCGTCAGAAGCGCATCGCCGGCAAGTATGGCGGTGGCTTCATCGAAGGCCTTGTGCACGGTCGGCTGGCCGCGGCGCAGATCGTCGTCGTCCATGGCAGGCAGATCGTCATGGATCAGCGAATAGCAATGCACGCATTCGAGCGCCGCCGCCACGCGCATCGCCGCCTCGCCATCGGCGCCAAAAAGGGCGGCACTTTCCATGACCAGGAAGGGGCGCAGCCGCTTGCCGCCGTTCAGCACGCCATGGCGCATGGCCGCCATCAGACGCTCCGGCCGGGCGATCTCGCCGGCAAGCGTGCGGCCGTCGAGCAGCAGCCTGAGCCCGGCCTCGATCGCCGCCGCCCGCCCCAGAAGTGCGGCCTCAAAGGCCAATTGCTCGTCTTTCGTCATGGCCGGGAGCGGTAGCCGACACTCAGACGTTGCGCAAGAAGCCTCGCGCCATTATGCCGGAGGCGGGAGAGTGGCGCGGGTGGGGGCGGCTTGACGGAACCGATCGTCGATCATGAAACCGAAGGGTTTGAGATGGCGCGACCAAGGCGCGTGAACCGCGCCGGTCTGAAGCGCCTGGCACGGCGCGGCCTGGTCGTCGCCGTCGTGCTGGCGGCGATACCCATTGTGCTGACCTTCCTCTATCTGCCGTCCTTCGTGCATCCGATATCGACCTTGATGGTCAAAGACCTCGCGACCTTCTCCGGTTACGACCGGCGCTGGGTGTCGATCGACGATGTGTCCCCGGTGCTGGCCAATTCGGTGATCATGTCGGAGGACGGGCAATTCTGCTTCCATCGCGGCATCGATCTCGGCGAATTGCGCGGCGTCGTCGACGATGCGCTGGCCGGCGAGGCGACGCGCGGCGCCTCGACCATCACCATGCAGACGGTGAAGAACCTTTTCCTGTGGTCGCGGCCGCTGGGCTCGGTGCGCAAGGTGGTCGAACTGCCGCTGGCCGTCTATTTCGATGCGGTGATGTCGAAACGGCGGATCATGGAAATCTATCTCAACATCGCCGAATGGGGGCCGGGCATTTACGGCATCGAGGCGGCGGCGCAGCATCATTTCGGCGTTTCGGCCAAACAGCTGTCGCGGCGGCAGGCGGCATTGCTGGCCGTCTCGTTGCCCAATCCGATCGCCCGCAATCCGGCCAAGCCCGGTCCGGGTCTGCGGCGCCTGGCGTCGCTGATCGAACGCCGCGCCGGCCGTTCGGGCGCGTATGTCGGTTGTCTTGATTAGGTCGAACCGCTGCCGGCTCAAAAAAAATCGCCACGGTGCTGGCCAAAACGGCGCAGGGCGTGTATAGGCACCCGACTTTCTCAGATTATGGCCCTGACGCGGCCCTTTCACGAGGGCTATCGGGGCATTTTGACCATGTAGTGGAGCATATCCATGGCCGTTCCGAAACGAAAAACCTCTCCGTCCAAGCGCGGCATGCGCCGCTCGGCCGACGCTCTCAAGGCCCCGACCTATGTCGAGGACAAGAATTCCGGCGAAATGCGCCGCCCGCACCATATCGACCTGAAGACCGGCATGTATCGCGGTCGCCAGGTGCTGACGCCCAAGGAAAGCTGAGACCAGCTTTCGAAGGGTTTGAATGCCAAAAGAACCGGCCATTGGCCGGTTTTTTTGCGTTTGGTGCGCCGCGCCACCAACTATGCCAAAGACCGGGCGTCCGTGGCGATACAAGCTGCGGCGGCGGTGCTGTATTGAGTCCGCATGCCTTGTCGCGGCGCTTCCGCACGATGATCGACCGGCTTCAGAGGGACCGCATGACCAAGCTCACCACAGCACCCCGCGATATCTTCCAGACCTTCATGAACTTCCCGCTGGTCGAGGACCTCGATGCGCTGAAGGCGGATGTCGCCATCATCGGCATGCCTTACGGCAGTCCCTACACGATCGACGAGCTGGTCAACGACCAGACCAACGCGCCGACCGCGGTGCGGCGCGCCTCGCAGCGCATCAGCCTCGGGCTCGACCGCTATGATTTCGACATTGGCGGAACCCTGTTCGACGGGCAGGACGTCAAGGTGGTCGATGTCGGCGATGTCCCCGGCGATACCGCCGGCAGCCACTACAGGTTGGCCGAAACGGCGATCCGCAAGATCCGCGTCGCCGGCGCCTTGCCGATCACCATTGGCGGCGATCACGGCATTCCAATCCCGATCCTGCGGGCGCTGGACGGCGAAGGGCCGATCACCCTGGTTCAGATCGATGCCCATCTCGACTGGCGCGACAATGTCAACGGGGTCAGGGAAGGCTATTCCAGCCCCATCCGCCGCGCTTCGGAGATGGCGCATATAGCCGGGATTTTCCAACTCGGCATCCGCGGCCAGGGCAGCGCCCGGCTCGAGGAGGTCGAGGCGGCCCGCGCCTACGGCTCCAACATCGTCACCGCCAATGAATGGCAGGATATCGGTACGGCGGCGCTGCTCAAGCGCATCCCGGACCGTGGCCGCTATTACCTTACCATCGATGCCGACGGTCTCGATCCCGCTGTCATGCCGGCGGTCGAAGGGCCGGCGCCTGGCGGCATCAGCTACCGGCAGACGATCGAACTGATCAAGGGGCTGTTCGCCAAGGGACGTGTCGTCGGCATCGACATCGTCGAGATCGCGCCGGCGCGCGACGTCAACGAGATCACCTCGATGACCGCCGGCCTTTTCATCCTCAACGCTATCGGCGCCGCCGTGCGGACAGGCCAGTTCAAGCGCTGAATCCCGGCGTGTCGGTGGTCAGCCGGGGCAACTGTGGCTGACAGGGTTGTTTCGCGCGGTCTTTTTCCGTGTTTGCGGGCGCTAGCGAAAAATCTTGACGGCGTGCCTGCGGGGCATTCTACAGGAGGTGCCCCCATTGTTTAGGCAATTCCTTGGGAAACCGCTTTCCTGGAATTGCTAGAGGAGACGCCTGATGTTCGGTGCCATCCCGCTGCTGATCGTGCCCTTCGTGGCCTACAATCTCGGACTCCTCGGAATATTCGGCAGCGGCGACGATCCGTGGGCGACCGAGATCTTCTCGTTCAGCATGATGTCGGGCGGGGTGTTCTCGATGACGCTCGGCGACCTGATGGTGGTGATCGGGCTGATCTTCCTGTTCCTCGAAATGGTGAAGTCGGTGCGCACCACGAACGCCTCGATCATGGACCATCTGTTGTCGACGCTGGTCTTCGTGGCGTTCCTGGTCGAGTTCCTGCTGGTGAAGGGCGCGGCGCACTCCGTCTTCTTCACGCTGATGGTGATCGCCCTGTTCGATGTGCTGGCCGGGTTTTCGGTGTCGATGCGGTCGGCGAGTAGAGACATAAATTTGAACTAGCCGCCTTCGTTGGATGGTCGCATCCGTTCGCGATTGGCGTGGCTGCTCTTTCTGGTCCTCCTGGGGCGAAGCAAGGAGCGAAGCGACGCGGCGCAGACCTTGGGATCCATTCCGTGAAGCTAAGGCGTTGCAACGGTTCAGAATTCTGCTCCGCTTACACTTGCGGCAAAGGTCGCGGCATGGATCCCGGGGTCTTCGCGACGGAGCTTCGCTCCTGCTTCGCCCTGGGATGGCGAAGCTCCCCCTCAGCCCGGATCGGCGGTGAAGCCCGCCGCTTCGATGCCGGCGATGGCGGCGGCTTCGTCATTGTCCGACGTATCTCCCGAAATTCCGACGGCGCCGATGACGGCGCCTGCCTTGTCGCGGATCAGCACGCCGCCGACGACTGGCAACACGCGTCCACCCGAGACGTCGGAAATGCCGGCGACGAGATGCGGCCGCTCCTTGGCGAAAGCCTCGACACGGCGCGAGCCCATCCCGATGGCGAGCGCGCCATAGGCCTTGCCGGCCGACATTTGCGGGCGCAGGAACGAGGCTCCGTCCTGACGCTGGAAGGCGACGAGATGCGCGCCGGCGTCCAGCACGGAAACGCCGAGCGGCTTGAGCTTCAGCTCGGCGCCCTTGGCGAAGGCGGCGTCGATGATGTGCTTGGCTTTTTCGAGGGTCAGTGCGGTCATGGCTGTCTCCTGATCAAAACGCGTCAATCATCGCCTGACATGCGGGATGCGAAATCCCGGTTGCGGTTGAAATTGCTTCGCGTGGGAAAGCGGAAATGGCGGGCATTGCTGATCGTGGCACATGGCGGATACGATCCGCCGGCATCCAGATCGGGCGTCGATGAAGAAGGCCGCGCTATTTTTTCTTGGCTCGGGGCGCTTTCTTGACCGGAACGGCAGGGGCGTTGGCGAGGTCTTCCGCTTCCTTGGCAAGGCGCAATGCCCGGAGCTTGTTGGTCTTGGCCTGGCGGGCGTCGGCCTCGGCGACATACTCCGCCATCGCCTTTTGCCGCACCGTGGCTGCCTCTTCCTGCTTCTTGAAACGCATATCTGCCCTGGCGCGGGCAGTATCCTTAGAGTTCTCGACCAAGAGCGTTATCCAATCCCGTAAATTATGTTTTTCAGCCCCTTGATAGCAGAGCCGGCCTGATAATGGGGAAATAAGTTGGTCAAGCGGCCGGGGCCTCGATGCCGCTCGACGCCTTGCGGGCTACCACCGCCTCATATCCGGCCTGCAATGTAGCGCGGACGGAAGGCTGCGCGGGTGTGGCGACAGGCGTGCCCAGATGGTCGTGGCGCAACTCGTCCATGAACTGCTCCCACATTGGCGGCCCGCCTTTCTCCAGCAGCTCGGCGCGGATCGAAAGCTCCTCGCTCACCGGCAGCCAGACGCGGCCCCAAGCGCCGAGATGCGCCATGATCGGCACCAGCGTGATGGCCATCTCGGTCAGGCTGTAGATCGCCTTCTGCTTGTGCGAGGGGTCGTCGGCCTTGGTCAGCATGCCGAGTTCCATCAGCCGCTTCATCCGGTCGGCCAGGATATTGGAAGCGATGCCCTCGATCGAGCCGTTGAGCAGTTCGCGAAAGTGGCGTTTGCCGCCAAAAATCATGTCGCGCAGGATGATCAGGCTCCAGCGATCGCCGAACACTTCCAGCGACAGATTGATAGGGCATCCCGAGCGGTGTTCGGTTTTCATCCGACTCTCCTCAAAAAACCGGTTGCATTATCGTATCAGTTTTATTATCGTGCAACCGATTGCAAAATGCAACCAGTTTGATTGGCCTTTGATTGGCCGATAGGAGGAGAGTCCCATGACAAGGGCCGCAGCACCCGAAATCGTCTCCCAGACGTTTGGCGATCCCGGAGATCCAGCCATTCTGCTGATCATGGGCGCCATGGCCTCGATGCTCTGGTGGCCGGAGGCGCTCTGCAAAAAGCTCGCCGGCGAAGGCCACTTCGTGATCCGCTACGACAATCGTGACACCGGCCTGTCGACCAAATATACGCCGGGCGAGCCGCCGTATACGTTCGACGACATGGCGGACGATGCGGTGCGCGTCCTCGACAGTTGCGGCATCGGCAAGGCGCATGTGATCGGGATGTCGATGGGCGGCATGATCGCGCAACGACTGGTGTTGAAACATCCCTTGCGGGTCATCTCGCTGACCGTAATCAGCAGTTCGCCGGTGGGGATCGACACATCGCAGCTGCCGGGAACGACCGAAGCCTATATGGAGCACTCGGCCGATGGCGCCAGAGTCGACTGGTCGAACCGCGACCAGGTGGTCGGCTTCGTCGTCAAGGATGCGCGTGCGATCGCCAGCACCGCGCATCCCTTCGACGAGAAGGCGATGCGGGCGTTCGTCGAACGGGACTACGACCGATCCGGCGGCTTCCTGAGCGCGACTAACCATTTCATGCTGAAGAGCTGCGAGGATCTGAAAGGACGCCTGCGCGAGATCAAGGTTCCGCTGCTCGTCATTCACGGGACATCGGATCCGATCTTTCCGGTCGAGCATGGCGCAGCCCTTGCCGACGCTGTTGCCGGCGGGCGGCTTGTCCGCGTCGAAGGCGGTGGCCACGAACTGCATCCCGACGACTGGGGCACGATCGTTGCCGCCATCGTCACGCATACCAAACCCTGAAGGCAGTCTGGAACCTTGACACATTCGCCTCACGGAAATAGTTAAGTAATTGCTTCAGTGTCGGCGCAGGCTGGCACCGCTCCAGCATCGGCGAACCACAAACAGACGAGCAAAAAATGTCCCTGACCTTCCATTTCCATCCGCTGGCATCGTTCTGCTGGAAACCGCTGATTGCGTTCTACGAGAACGACACGCCCTTCACGCCGGTTATCGTCGACCTCGGCGACGAGCAGTCGCGGGCAGCATTCCTGAAGGTGTCGCCGACCGGCAAGATGCCGGCGCTGCGTGACGATGCACGCAATCGCACGGTGCTGGAATCGACCATCGTCATCGAATATCTGGCGGCGCATTGTCCCGGGCCGGTCGAGCTCATCCCGGCCGAGGCCGACCTTGCTCTCCAGGTCCGCCAGGCCGACCGTTTCTACGATTTCTACGTGCAGGCTCCGATGCAGAAGATCGTCGGCGACAGGTTGCGCCCGCAGGACAAGACCGATCCGTTCGGGGTCGAGGAAGCGCGCGCGCAACTGCGCAACGCCTATGCGATCATCGAGGAGGAGATGCGTTCGAAAATCTGGGCGGCCGGCCCCACCTTCACCATGGCCGACTGCGCGGCCTCGCCGGCGCTGTTCTACGCCAACAAGGTCGAGCCGTTCGGCGACAGCTATCCGGCCGTGAAACACTACCACGACCGCCTGCTCAAGCGGCCGTCCTTCGCCCGGGTGGTCGAGGAGGCGCAGCCCTACTTCAAGTTCTTTCCCTACAATAACGGCTGATCGCGATGCTGCACGATCCCGCCCAGCTCGACCTGATGTTCCAGGCGCTCGCAGACCCGGCCAGGCGCAGCATGGTCGAACGGCTGTCGCGTGGGCCGGCCTCGGTCAGCCAGTTGGCCGAACCGCTGGCGATGTCGCTGTCGGCCGTCGTCCAGCATCTCAACGTGCTCGAAGCAAGCGGGCTGGTGCGCTCGGAAAAGCTCGGCCGCGTGCGCACCTGCCAGATCGCGCCGCAGGCGCTGCGCAGCGCAGAACACTGGATCAACGAACGGCGGCTGACATGGGAGCGTCGGCTCGACCGGCTCGGCGATTTTCTCGCCGGGACCGAATGACCTGAAGCAGAGGAGAAATGACCATGCCCGGCAAAAGCAGAGCGGAGTTGATCCGCGGCTATTTTTCCGCCTACCAGGCGAATAACAAGGCTGCCGTCGCGGCGGTGCTCGCCGACGATTTCACCTTCACCAGCCCCTATGACGACGCCATCGACCGTGCGACCTATTTCGAGCGCTGCTGGCCGGACAGCCCGGCCTTCAGCTCGATCGTCATCGAGCGGATATGCGAGGACGAGGACGCCGCCTTTGTCCTCTATCGCTGCGAGACGGCGGACGGAAAGACCTTCCGCAACACCGAACTGCATCTGTTCCATGGCGACAGGTTGCGCGCCGTCGAAGTCTATTTCGGCGCGTCCTATCGCGACGGCGTCTTCGTCGCGCAGAAACCATCAAGCTGACCAAGAGGACCCGACCATGGCCGAACGATCCGTCGTCCACTCCACCTTGGTCCTCGAGCGCCTCTATCCAGTTGCGCCGGCGAAAGTCTATTTCGCGCTCAGCGATCCGGCCGCCAAGCGGCGCTGGTTCGCCGACCCGACAACCCGATGACCCACAGGCACGAAATGGATTTTTGCGTCGGCGGCCAGGAGGTCAATGCCGGCGGGCCGAAGGACGGGCCGATCCACACCTATACCGCCACCTATCAGGACATCGTGCCCAACCAGCGCATCGTCTACAGCTACGACATGCTGTTCGGTGATGTCAGAATCTCGGTTTCGCTGGCGACAATTGAGCTTCGCCCGGAAGGCACGGGCACGCGTCTGGTGCTCACCGAGCAGGGCGCGTTTCTCGATGGGCACGACACACCGTCATCGCGCGAGCATGGTACCGGATTCCTGCTCGATGCGCTGGGCAAGGCGCTGGCAACGGACACTTGAAAGCCAGGGAGGCGAGCTGGAATCGCGGCCTATGCTTCCCAGAACTGATCAAGCCAAATATTGAGCTTGAGGAAGCCGCCACTGCTGACTGTATAGACCCGCCTCGTGCCCTCGGCCTTGGCCTGAACCAGACCGGCGTCCAGCAACACTTTCAAATGCTGGGACACGGCCGGGCGGGAGACTGGCAGGCCCGAAGCCAGTTCGTTGACGGTTTTCGGGCCACGCCGGAGCTCTTCCAGAAGATAGCGCCGGTTGGGGTCCGCAATCGCCATGAAGGCGTCAGAAAAGATCATGCCTATACTTGTGGGGCAAAGCTTTTCAAATCTCAACCGTCGGCTTCCGCTTTTCTGAGCCGCAGTGCTTCAGGGGTGACCGAGCGATCGGCCGGCTGGGTCTTGAAGGCATCGCGGTCTTCGATTGGCACCGGCGCGCGGCGGCTGATGCGCAGCAACGTGTAGGCGGCGAGGCTGAGATGCGCCAGCGCGGTGGCCAGGAACAGGCCTTCGGGGCGGAGCCAACCCATCAGGGCGGCAGCCAGCAAGGGCCCGATCATGGTTCCGAAGCCATACAGAAGCAGCAGGCCGCCCGAGACCTTGACGAAATCCTCCGATCGGGCGTGGTCGTTGGCATGCGCCACGGCGATCGAATAGAGCGTGTAGGCAAAGGCGCCGTAGGCGGCGGCGAAGACAATGACGAGGACGGCGGAACGCGGTTCGAACAGGAAGATCAGGATGGCGAACAGTGCGGCGCCGAAAGCCGCGCCCGCCAGCACGAAACGGCGGTCGGTCTTGTCGGAGAGGCGTCCGGCCGGAAGCTGCATGGCCGCGCCGGCAATAACGACAAGGCTCATCATCAGTGCGATCTGGGCGGTGGAGATGCCGATACGGGCGCCGTAGACGGCGCCAAGCGTGCCCCAGGCGCCATTGGCGATGCCGACCAACAGGCAGGCGATCGCCGACACCGGCGAGTTGGCGTAGAGACCTTTGACATCGAGCTTGACGTCCTGCAAAGGCTTGGGAGACGAAGCCGACGACACCGCGGTCGGGATCAGCGACAGGCAGAACAATATGCCGGTGATCATGAACAGCGACGCCGATCTGACGTCGCCGCCGGCAACGATCATCTGGCCGCCCATGATCGAGGCATAGGTGACCATCATGTAGAGGCCGAAGACGGTGCCGCGGTTCTCGTTGGTGGCCTTCTCGTTCAGCCAGCTTTCGATGACCATGAAGGCTCCGGCCATGGTGAAGCCGGTGAAGGCACGCAGCAGGATCCAGACATATTCGTCGATGATCAGACCGGTAAGCAACGCCACTATGGCGCCCGAAGCGGCAAAGGCGCCGAACGCCCGGACGTGGCCGGCGCGGCGCACCAGGCGCGGTGCGAAGAAGCAGCCGGTGACGAAGCCACCGGCCCAGGCCGTGCCCATCAGACCGAGCGATGCGGTCGAAAACCCTTCGAGCTGGCCGCGCAACGGCAACAACAGGCCGTGCAATCCCGAAGCCGCAAGCAGGAAAGCGGTGCCGCGAAGCAGCGAGAGGATCGGCCTGTAGCTTGCAAACATTGTTTGATCCGTCTGGAGATTCGGTGGCGGGGTCTGAAGACAGGCGCATTCGGGCTTTTCGGCGGCGGATGCTCAACGCCGAAACTAATGCGAAAACTAGCCGCGGCGAAACAGGGCTTCGGCCGCCGATTTGGTGCTGCCCTTGGTCTGGAGTTCGGCTTCGAGCCGGGCAATCTCCTCGCGCAGGATGCTGATCCGTTCGGTCAGGTCACCGACCGAAAGCAGCGCCAGATCCTGTCCGATCTCATGCGGGCGGGCTTTCTTTTTGGGTTCTTCGTCGAAGATCGCCATCGTCGCTCCTCCCTGTTCAGTATTGGGCTGGTTTGGCCATTTGCCTGATCCGGCAATCAGCATACATAGGGCAGGGGCGTAGATGCAAACAGCCGGCAAGAAGCTGGCAGCCGGCGACAGACCGGCGGACCGAGACGGGAAATTTCATGGCGAGCGGACATAAAATTCCAGCCACGATGACGGCCATTGCAATCTCGCAACCGGGCGGGCCGCGGGTGCTGAAACCGGAAACGCGCGACGTGCCGGTGCCTGGTCCCGGCGAAATCCTGATCCGGGTGCGTGCGGCCGGCGTCAACCGCCCCGACGTGCAGCAGCGCAAGGGCGCCTATCCGGCGCCGCCCGGCGCTTCCGACCTGCCCGGTCTCGAGGCATCGGGCGAAGTGGCCGCCCTTGGCGACGACATATCGCGCTGGCGCATCGGCGACCGGGTCTGCGCGCTGACGCCGGGGGGCGGTTATGCCGAATATGTCAAGGTTCATGCCGGCAGCGTGCTGCCGCTGCCCGCCGGCTTCACCCACACGGAGGCGGCCGCGGTTCCGGAAAACTATTTCACCGTCTGGCACAATGTGTTCGAGCGCGGCGGCCTGAAAAAGGGTGAGACGCTGCTGGTCCATGGCGGCTCATCGGGCATCGGCACCACGGCGATCCAGCTGGCGTCGGCCTTCGGCGCCTATGTCGTCACCACCGCCGGCAGCAAGGAAAAATGCGACGCCTGCCTGAAACTCGGCGCCGACCGGGCCATCGACTACCGCGAGGAGGATTTCGTCGCGGCGGTCAAGGATGCGACCGGCGGCAACGGGGCCGACGTCATTCTCGACATGGTCGGCGGCGACTATATCGCGCGCAACTACGAGGCCGCCGCGGTCGAGGGCAGGATCGTCCAGATCGCCGTCCAGGCCGGCGCGGTGGCGAGCGCCGATTTCTCGAAAATCATGATCAAGCGGCTGACCCACACCGGCTCGACGCTGCGGCCTCGCACGGTCGAGTTCAAGGCGGCGCTCGCCGCCGCACTGGAAGCACAGGTGTGGCCGCTGCTCGGCACCCGGAAGGTAGCGCCGGTGATGGACATGATCTTCCCGCTGACCGACGCCTGGCGGGCGCATGAGCGCATGGAAGAGGGCGAGCATATAGGCAAGATCGTTCTCGACGTCGGCTAGATGGGGCGAGATTCAGGTGAGGCCGGCCTGCGAATGGCGGCTCCCTGCGCTTCCGGCCTTCGCCGGCCGAAGCCCTCATGAGGGTTGCGGCAGTTAAGGCTACGGCCGGCGTAGGCCGGTGTCACGTACTGAAGTACGCTCCGCTCCGGTTCTCGGGAGCCGCCATTCTCGGCTCGGCCTGACCTGAATCTCGCTGATCCTCCGCGCTCAGCCTGTCGGCAAGATGAACATAACCTTAATGGTGCAATGCAGCATTTGCATTGCGGCTATGCAAAGACGTCTGTTCAATTCGTGGGCAGCCCTGCCTATCTAAGCGTCATCGAAACGATTTGATCCAACAACTGGAGGACAACCATGAACCCGATCCGCGCTTTCCGTAACTGGCGTATGTACAACGAAACCGTGCGCGAGCTGAACAAGCTCAATGCCCGTCAGCTCAGCGACCTCGGCATCAGCCGCGGCGACATCGAGAGGATTGCTCGCAAGGCCATCTAATTCGAGCATGGTCGGCCAGTGAGGCCTGACCACGCGGCAGAAGCAAGAGCCGCGGCAGACGGTATCCCGTCGCCGGTTCCGAGCCCGCTGGACCCTGTCCGGCGGGTTTTGTCGTTTTGGACCCCCTGTACAACTCGGCATCAATGATCGCCGGAGCCGAGGTCCTCCTGGCCTCCCCCGCTGTCCGGTGTCCGACGGCTGCGCCCTGCGCCAAAAACATTGCGAAACGGCAGCGGAGCGGTTATACAGGCCGCGAATTTCCCATTTTGGTGGCTCTAAACCACCGCCCGCGCGGGAACGCGGGCGAACGAGAAGGATTTTTGAAATGGCCAATACGCTGCTGATGCCCAAGGCGACCGCCGTCTGGCTGGTCGACAACACCGCGCTTTCCTTCGAGCAGATCGCGCAGTTCTGCGGGTTGCATCCGCTCGAGGTCAAGGCGATCGCCGACGGCGAATCGGCGCAGGGCATTAAGGGCATGGATCCGATCATGACCGGACAGCTGACCCGCGACGAGATCGCGCGCGCCGAGAAGGATCCGAACCAGCGCCTGAAACTGTCCGACCCCAAGGTGCGGGTGCCGGAATCCAAGCGCAAGGGTCCCCGCTACACACCGCTGTCGAAGCGCCAGGACCGGCCCAACGCCATCCTGTGGCTGGTCCGCAACCATCCGGAATTGAAGGACGCGCAGATTTCGCGCCTGGTCGGCACGACCAAGTCGACGATCGAACAGATCCGCGAGCGCAAGCACTGGAATTCGGCCAATCTGCAGCCGATGGACCCGGTGACGCTGGGTCTCGCTTCGCAGATCGACCTCGACATGGAAGTCAACCGCGCCTCGCGCGGCCGCGAGCAGGCGCAGCCTGTCGGCGACACGCTGCTGCCGGCTGCCGTGACCGAGCGCCTGGTGCCGGCGCCGGAGAAGCCGAAGGACGAGGATGCCGAGCTCGACGCCAACGCCGTGTTCGCCAAGCTCTCGGCGCTCAAGTCCAAGAAGGAAGATGCGGACGACGAATAAGGTTTGCGACAGTTCAACAAAAAAGCCCGCTTCGAGCGGGCTTTTTAACTGATTGTCGAAATCTCAGCTGCGCGCCGCCCGGTCCGGCGTCATGCCATAATCCTCGCTGCGCTCGACCGCGCGGTAGAAATCGGCGAGCTGCTTGCCGCGCTCCGGCTTGAAGATGCGGCCGGCGATGACCACCGAGGCGATGCGGTCGATGCGGAAGGCGCGGAAATCGTCGCGCATCTCGCACCAGGCAACCAGCGTCCATACCTTGCCCCAGAACCACAGACCGAGCGGACGGATGTCACGCCCGGTGCCGCGGCCGGCCTCGTCGCGGTAGTCGATGGTCAGCACCTGTCGCTTCTCGACAGCGCGCTCGATCACGTCGATCGCCTCACGCGCGGCGTCGCTCACCACCCACATCGGCGTGTGGATCTCGGTGCGGGCGATGCGGTCCTTCTCGGCGTCGGGCAGGACGGCGCCGATCTTGACCAGCGCCTCGTCGGCCGCACGCGCCATGGCCGCGCCGCCAAAGGCCCGCACCATGCGTGCGCCGGCGACCAGCGCGACGATTTCGTCACGCGTGAACATCAGCGGCGGAAGGTCGAAACCCTCCCTCATCATGTAGCCGACGCCGGCCTCGCCGTCGATCGGCACTCCGGTCGACTGCAAATCGGCGATATCGCGGTAGATGGTCCGCTCGGAAACCTCGAGCCATGTGCCGAGCTTCTGGGCGGTGACCAGCCGGCCGCCACGCAGGTGCTGCACGATCTGAAAGAGCCTGTCGGCACGTCGCATCGTATGGTCCCTCGGCTGCTCGTCTATGAATGTCACGGTCCCGAAACCGGTTCCGGGTGACATCCACGTCCTGTTTTATGCTTGCCGTTCTCCCAAAAACCGCTGCGCACTTTTGGGCGACACGCATTATGGTTTAAGTCCTTCGCGCTTGCGCTGCACGGCGACGAATTCCGCGCCGAAGGACAATTTCTTCGTTGTCGGCGTGTTCACGTCGAGCACACGCCAGTACGGCGTGATATCGTTCAGCGTCATGCCGCGTTCGAGATCCTCATTGGCGGCTTCGGCGACGGTTTGCAGATGATAGCCGATGGTGACCGGACATGTCACTTGCGCCCCATGCTCGATGGCGAGCGCAGTGCGCAAGGCGCGTACATCCATCTCGACGCCGTTGGGGATCGTGCGGATGAAATCATCGACCTGACGGGGCGTCGGCACCAGCATCGGCTGGCCCTCGACGACGTCGCCCATTGTGCGTGGCGTCGGCTTCACGCCGTTGACGCCCGGCGTGTTCAGCCTGTCGTTCCAGCTTTTCACCATTCATGTCTCCTGACACGTTTATGGCATGGTGCTCCTGACAGCATTCTGTCAGGAGCCTTCAGCATTGTCCGTAGCAGGCGCCAAAAGTCTTTGCGCCAGCCCAAGGCGTCGCCGCCCGGGGGTCCATGTCAATGATCCGGGCGTTGCGGGGTCCGCATCCAAGCATTGTCATGTAAAACGCCTCAGATCTCGCGAATGCGGCTGTGACCCTCATACATATCCGGCCAGCCAATGTCCTTGCGGATGTCCGCCGGCAAGGAGTTCAGGAAGCGCTGGGTACGGACTTCATTGCGCATCGTGCGGATCTTGCCGACATAGTGCTGTACGCTGTTCAAAATACCAAAGCTGTTCATGACCATCTCCTCTTCTCTGATGGAGACACTATCGCATACCCCTCCTGACAGCAGTCTGTCAGGAGCATGTCAGCTCGTTGAAGAAAGCTGCGAGGTGCTTCGCGGTCGGTTCGGAAACGAGCCTTTTGTCAGGAATGGCCAAGTCGATCGAGACCATGCAAGAACCGCTTTGACAGCCTGTCGCGATGCTGCTCAAAGGCGGGCATGTCGAAACTCCTCGCGCTCGTCATCATCGGCATGATGGCCATTCAGCTGATCAAGCCGCTCGGCTGGCCGGGCCTGAAGCGGCGCGGCGATTTCTGGAAACTGGCCCTGCTCGCCATGGCGGCCATCGCGCTGGCGGGTGCGCTGGGGCACTGGACATAGCCTTGAGGGTCAGGTCGGGTCCATCGTTCCCATGGCAATCATCCGGATGGCGTTGAGGCTGGGCACGAAGAAGTAATCGCCACCGCGCGTCGTCATGAATTCCGGCAGGTTCGCCGCAATAAAAGGCGTGGCGTTGGCCGGGCCGGTCCGGAATGACATGCTTGCCCGATTCGGCGCGGTTGCCGGTCAGCGTGCAGGTGTCGTTGCCGGTTTCGGAATCCAGGCCGTAGCTCATCCATTGCTGCTGGATGATATTCTGGCTCAGATCCATTGGAAGCAGGCTGCAATCAACAGTATTTGGAAATACTCGCGTCAGTTCTCTGAAGCCCACCAGTCCGAGCTTGTGCCCCCTCAGGTCAATCGGCGAGCACCCATCCGACCAGATGTTCGGCCCAGGCGCGGTAACCGGCTTCCGAGGCATGAAAGCCATCGGAGGCAAAGCCGGCCTCAGGGTTGGTGATCGGCAGCCGTGGCGCCGGCAAGGCGCCGCGCTCGAAACAGAGGCGCTCGCCCATGCGGTTCATTGCGGTAGCGCGGATTTCGAGAATCTTGCCGAGCAGCGGCGGCATGGCCGGCGCGCGGGTGAATTCCAGCACCGGCGACCACACCACGCGCGCCTCCGGCCATTTGGCACGCAGGGCATAGAGCAGGCCACCGAACTCCTTCTTGAAGCGCGGTACCGAGTGGAAATTCTTGGTGTCGTTGGTGCCGATGGCGAGCACGATATGCGTCCACGGATCGGCCGACAGATTGGGCAGCACATGGTCGCGGATTTGGCCCGACGTTGCCGAGTTGAAGCCGGCGGCGCGCCAGCGCACGGCAAGGCCGGTTCGTTGCGCGATCATGACGGCAAGCTGCGCGGCAAGCCCGTTCTCGGAATTGCCGATGCCGACGGAAGCGGCCGAGGAATCGCCCAGCACCAGCAGCGAGATGGCCGGCGCCTTGCCCGATATTTCGTGCATGACCGGCCCTTGTGCCGGCAGCATGCGGGTGGTGCGGCGGCGCACGCCGAGGCCCTGCCAGACATAGACGGGGTAGGCGAGCCAGGTAAGAAGGGCCGGGAAGCGCATGGCAATACCGTTAGAGGTTAACGGCAGCCTTAGCGCATGTTTGGGCGCAGGTGAACGCGCTTCTAGTCGCAGCAGTTCGGCTTGTCCGACTGCTTGTCCTGATATTCGTCATGCAGCCGCACCCAGTCCATCAGGCTTTGATAAGGGCCATTTTCGCCGCGGCCCTTCGGTGTCATGTCGAGATAGTCGTAAGTGCCGATCTGGCCCTCGCCGCCGCGGGCGCGCGACATAAAGGTAAGGAATATGTCGCCGTTCTCTTCCTTGTAGAAAACACTGGTGCCGGGAAGGTCCTTTGACGTGCGCGGACGCGTCTCGAAATTGTAGGTGGTGTCGCCGGCCGCGATCTGCTTGTCGGTGAAGGAGACCTGCATGTCGAAGTTGAAATCCGAGGCGTAGGACGACACCCAGTCGAATTTCCAGCCCATACGCTGCTTGTAAGGCAGCAGTTCCGCCAGCGGCGCGCGCGCAACCACCACCAGCGACACGTCGTGGTGCCTGAGATGCTGATCGGCGCCGTCTATATGGTCGGCAAGGAAGGAGCAGCCTTCGCAGCGGTGGTTCGATCCTGGCGTCATCATGAAGTGGTAGACGATCAGTTGGCTGTTGGCGCCGAACAGTCCGGCCAGGTTCTTCGGACCCTGCTCGGTCTCGAAGACATAGTCCTTGCGGATTTTCATCCAGGGCAGTTCACGCCGCTCGGCGGCGATGCGCTCACGCAACCGTGTCAATTCCTTCTCGCGCGCCAGATGCGCCTTGTGCGCCTCAAACCAGTCTTCACGCGAAACCACCCTCTTGCGAGTCATGAAGTTCTCCCTGTCTGTTCACCCAAGGACGTTTGGGGTGGGCAGAAACCGACATCGCCGTCAGCTTTTGCCGAAAGGTAGATAAGGATGGACGAACTCCGTCCAAGCCGGGCTTTGCATAAACAAAACCCGGGCGCATCGGCCCGGGTTGTATGACAACGGGAGGACTGCGCTCAGGCGGCCTGTTCGAGGCTCGCCGTCCATTGTCCCAGCGCCGCCAGATGGTTCATGTGGGCACGATGGGTGAAGGCGGCCTGGCCGGCGGCGACGTTCGATGCCTTGCCGCTCCAGGCCTTTTGCGGGGCGGCCTGCAAGGCGCGGCCATAGGAGAAGGTCAGCTTCCACGGATGCGGGCCGATGGCGTTGATGGCGTTGAGGTTGGCGGTAGCCTCCTCGTCCGACTGCCCGCCCGAAAGGAAGGCGATGCCCGGCACCGCTGCCGGTACGGTTTCGCGGAACAGTTTTATGGTCTTTTCCGCGACCTCTTCGGGGCTGCTCACCTTGCCCGACTTCCTGCCGGCCAGCACCATGTTCGGCTTCAGGATGGTGCCTTCCAACACAACGCGCGCCGCATGCAGCTCGTCATAGAGCTTGATCAGCGTTGCCTTCGAGATGTCGTAGCAGGTGTCGATGTCGTGCGCGCCGTCCATCAGCACTTCCGGCTCGACGATCGGCACGATGCCAGCCTCCTGGCACAGTGCGGCATAGCGGGCCAGCGCATGGGCGTTGGAGGCAATCGAATTGACCGAGGGCACGCCCTTGCCGGTGTCGATGTCGATCACCGCGCGCCATTTGGCGAAGCGGGCGCCGAGCTTGTAATAATCTGCGAGCCGCTCGCGCAAGCCGTCGAGGCCTTCGGTAACGGTATCGCCGGGAAAGCCGGCGAGTGGCTTGGCGCCGGCATCGACCTTGATGCCGGGAATGGCGCCCGCCGCCTTGATGATGTCGACCAGAGGCGTGCCGTCGGCAGCCTTCTGACGGATGGTCTCGTCGTAGAGAATGACGCCGGAGATGTACTTCGTCATTGCGTCCTTGGCGCGGAACATCATCTCGCGGTAGTCGCGGCGGCTATCGGCGGTCGATTCGACGCCGATAACGTCGAAGCGCTTCTTGATGGTGCCGGAGCTCTCATCGGCGGCCAGCAGGCCCTTGCCGCCGGCCACCATCGCGGCGGCAATGTCTTCGAGACGTTCGCTCATTTTTCTTCTCCTAAGGGGGTACGTTCCGCGCGTAACGGAAGTCTACCGCCAAAGGAATGGGATCGGAAAGCTCGAATCGATTGAAAGTTCCTGGCGTCCGTTTTTGCGCCCCCGATCCGGTCAGGCTTGTTTCTTCAGCACGTCGACGCCGGGCAGCGGCTTGCCTTCCATCCATTCGAGGAAAGCGCCGCCGGCGGTCGAGACATAGGTGAAGTCGTCGGCGACGCCGGCATGGTTGAGGGCGGCCACCGTATCGCCGCCACCGGCGACCGAGACCAGCTTGCCGGCCCTGGTGCGGGCCGCCGCGTGCCTGGCCGCCGCCACCGTGGCGTGGTCGAAAGGCTCGATCTCGAAGGCGCCGAGCGGGCCGTTCCAGACCAGCGTCGCGGCGCGGTCGATCCATTCACCGATCGTCTTCACGGTCTTTTCGCCGACATCGAGGATCATGCCGTCAGCCGGGACATCCGAAATGGCAACGGTCTCGCTGGCCGCACCCGCCTTGAATTCCTTGGCGACGACACCGTCGACAGGCAGGATGATGGCGCAGCCGGCCTCGGCGGCCTCGATCATGATCTGCTTGGCGGTCGCGGCAAGGTCATGCTCGCACAGCGACTTGCCGACAGCGGTGCCACGCGCGGCGAGAAAAGTGTTGGCCATGCCGCCGCCGATCACCAGCGCGTCGACCTTCTTCACCATGTTCATCAACAGGTCGATCTTGGTCGACACCTTGGCGCCGCCGACAATGGCGACGACAGGGCGGACCGGATTGCCGAGCCCCTTCTCCAGCGCCTCGAGCTCGGCCTGCATGGTGCGGCCGGCATAGGACGGCAACAGCCGCGCCAGGCCTTCGGTCGAGGAGTGTGCCCGGTGGGCGGCGGAAAAGGCGTCGTTGACGAAGATATCGCCATTGGCGGCGAGCCGCTCTGTGAAGGCCGGGTCGTTCTTCTCCTCGGTCTTGTGGAAGCGGGTGTTTTCCAGCAGCAGCACATCGCCCTTGTTCATGGCGGCGACCGCACTGCCCGCCGTGTCGCCGACGCAGTCGCCGGCAAAGCCGACGGGGCGGCCAAGCACCTCCGCGGCAGCCTTGGCGATCGGCTCCAGCGAGAATTCGGGCGAGGGACCATCCTTCGGGCGGCCGAAATGCGCGAGCAGGATGACCTTGGCGCCCTTGCCGGACAGTTCGGCGATGGTCGGTGCGATGCGTTCGATTCGGGTGGCGTCGGTGACCTTGCCGTCGGCGACGGGAACGTTGAGGTCGACGCGCACCAGCACGCGCTTGCCGCTGATATTGCCGATATCGTCGAGTGTCTTGAAGGCGGCCATGCTGATACCTTTCCGTGAAAAATCGCCGGGACCATACCTCGCATCGATGACGATGCAAGGCTTGAGCCGGGGTGCGAGCTAAATTTTGAGATCAAGGCGAAGGCTGTCGTGATGATGCGGGACGTCAGCGTGAACCGATCGCTTGTCAGCCTTCGGTCGTTATCTTTTCCGCCGTCGGCTCAAGGGCCTTCTCATTGGCTGTCGCCTCTGCAGTCTGCGTCTCGGTCGGCTTGCGCCAGTTGCGGATGAAGGCGGAGACCCGATCGCCGATCTCGCCGGCGCTCAGGAACACCGGAACCCGCGCCACCGGCGCGGTCGGCTCGAAGGAGAGGCCGAGACCGGTGATCTTGCCCTTGTCGTCGACGTCGCGGACGATCAATTCGATCGGGCCGATCAGCACCCGGTCGGCATATTCGGCATGGCCGCCGAGCCGCGCCGTCACCAGCGCGCCGACGGTGAGCTTCTGCTCGGCTTCGCTCAATCCCGGTGTGTATGCGGCCTCGAGCTCTGCGGCCGAGCGGGCGGGATCGACGGCGAAGGCGCCGAAGAAGTCGGCATCCTCGGGGTCGACTACGGCGCGGCTGGCAAACAGCTTGTCAAGCAGGCGCGGATAGCGGTCGGGCACGAAGATATAAACCTGGTCGCCGGCCGCGAGCCGGCCCATGTCCTGGAAACGCATCGAGCGGCCGTCGCGCAGCACCAACGAGGGCCGTGCCCAGCGCGGGATACGCTCGCCGCGCGCCACCGGGCTGCCGGGCGCCACGCGGTAGGCGAGCAGTTCGTGATGGGCGGAGCCCGGCAGTTCGAGTTCGACCTTGTCGAGCGGCCCGAGCCTCGCCGGCACGATCAGGCCGAGCCGGCGCGCCAGCGGACCGACCGACCAGCCCTGCACCACCAGCGATACCAGCACGATGATGAAGGCGACGTTGAAGATGGTGCGGCCGTTCTCCAGTCCGCCGAGCAGCGGGGTGATGGCAAGCAGGATGGACACGGCGCCGCGCAGGCCGACCCAGGAGACGAACGCGATCTCGGGACGCGGCAGGCGGAACGGGATCAGGCAGAGCCAGACGGCGACAGGGCGCGCTACAAACATCAGGAACAGGCCGAGCAGCACCGCCGGCACCATGATCGCCGGAAACTGCGAGGGTGTCGCGAACAGGCCGAGGATCAGGAACATGATGATCTGTGCCAGCCACGACATGCCGTCCTGGAAGCGCTTCAGGATGGTGACGGCGCGGATGTCGGAGTTGCCGGCAATGAGCCCGGCGAGATAGACCGCCAGGAAGCCCGAGCCGCCAATGGCGCCGGCCGCGGCGAACACCATCAGCGACAGGGTTAGCACGAAGATCGGCAGCAAGCCATGGTCGAGGTTGAGCCGGTCGACGAGGCGCACGATGCCGAGCCCGCCAAGCACGCCGACGACGGCGCCGAGCCCCATATTGAGCAGGAAGCCGAGGATCAGGTCGGTGACCAGCACATGGGTCTCGGGATTGGCGTGGGCGGCGATGATCTCGACCAACGTGATGGTCAGGAAGATGGCGATGGGGTCGTTGGTGCCGGATTCGACTTCGAGCGTGGCGCGCACGCGCTCGCGCAGATTGATTTCGCCGGCGCGCAGCAGGAAGAACACCGCAGCCGCGTCGGTCGAGGCGACGGCAGCTCCCAGAAGGAAGGATTCCAGCCAGCTGAGGTCGAGCAGATAATAGGCGGCGGCGCCGAACAGGCCAGTGGTCAGGATTACGCCGAAGGTCGCCAGCGACAGCGCCGGTCCGGCCGCTTGGCGCAGCGCGTTGAGCGGCGTGCCGAAACCGGAATCGAACAGGATGACCGCCAGCGCCAGTGAGCCGGCAAAATATGCCACGCGCGCATTGTCGAATTCGATGCCGAGACCATCGACGCCGCTGGCGAGGCCGATGCAGAGGAAGAGCAGCAGCAAAGGGGCGCCGAAGCGAAAGGCGATCAGGCTCGAGAACGCTGCGGCGACGACTAGCGCTGTGCCGACCAGCGTGACGAGATAGATCGCATGCTCCATCCGTGATTTGCCCCTCGAATTCCTCTTTCTACCGATTCACGGGAGAGTGGGGCGAAGGCATGGCCGGTGCAAGGCGCAAGGATGGCTTTTTGCCTGATGCCGCTGATTTTCCGGCGTTTGGCGGCTTGGCGCGCCTTGCCCGCCGCCCTGACGAAAAACGCCCGGACAAGCCGGGCGTTCGAAGCTGCGAGACGATGCCTTCAGGTCAGGCGATGGTCTTGCCAAAGGCGACCGAGGTGTCGGCCATGCGGTTAGAGAAGCCCCACTCATTGTCGTACCAGGACAGCACCGAAACGAAGTTGCCGTCCATGACCTTGGTCTGGTCGAGCGCCAGGATCGACGAGCGCGGATCGTGGTTGAAGTCGATCGACACATTCGGGTGATGGGTGACGCCGAGAATGCCGTTCAGCTTGCCGTTGGAGGCGGCGATCACCGCTTCGTTGATCTCCTGCACGGTGGTGGCGCGCTTGGCGATGAACTTGAAGTCGACAACCGAGACGTTGGGGGTCGGCACGCGGATCGAGATGCCGTCGAGCTTGCCCTTGAGGTCGGGCAGCACCAGGCCGATCGCCTTGGCCGCACCGGTCGAGGTCGGGATCTGCGACAGGGCAGCCGCGCGGCCGCGGTAGAGATCTTTGTGCATGGTGTCCAGCGTCGGCTGGTCGCCGGTGTAGGAGTGGATCGTCGTCATCATGCCCTTTTCGATGCCGACGGTCTCGTGCAGCACTGCGGCCAGCGGCGCCAGGCAGTTGGTGGTGCAGGACGCATTCGAGATGACGATGTGGTCCTTGGTCAGCTTGTCGTGGTTGATGCCGTAGACGACGGTGAGGTCAGCACCTTCGGCAGGCGCGGAGACCACGACGCGCTTGGCGCCGGCGGTCAAATGCGCGGCAGCCTTGTCGCGGGCGGTGAAGATGCCGGTGCATTCGAGCGCGATGTCGATGCCGAGTTCCTCCCACGGCAGTTGCGCCGGGTCCTTGATCGCGGTGACCTTGAAGGTCTCCTTGCCGACGGTGATCTGGTCGCCCAAGACCGACACTTCGTGCGGGAAGCGGCCGTGCACGCTGTCATAGCGCAGCAGATGCGCGTTGGTCTCAACCGGGCCGAGGTCGTTGACGGCGACCACGTCGATATCCTTGCGGCCGGATTCATGGATGGCGCGCAGGATGTTGCGGCCGATGCGGCCAAATCCGTTGATGGCAACTCTGACGGTCATTTTACTCTCCCTGGGAGCTGGAGGCGGCAGATGGGTCCGCAGCTTCATAGCGGCGGATGGCACAAGAATCCAGCCGCAGAAGGCCGAATTTAAATCGATTAGGTTGGTCCAGCCCCGCGAATCCGCCTTGGAGGTGCGCGGGACTGACCCTGATCTTACTTGCCGTGCAGGCGGGCTTCCGCAGCCTTGGCCGCGGCTTCGGCGGTGATGCCGAAATGCGGGTAGAGCTGCTCGATGGTGCCGGAAGCGCCGAAGCCGGTCATGCCGATGAAGATGCCGTCGGAGCCGATCAGGTGATCCCAGCCCTGGCGGATGCCGGCCTCGATCGCCATCTTGATCGGCGCGTTGCCGATCGTCTCCTTGCGGTAGGCGTCGCTCTGCTGGTCGAACAGTTCGAAGCAAGGCACCGAGACGACGCGGGTCGGGTGCCCATGCTTTTCAAGCAAATCACGGGCGCCGAGCGCGATCTCGACCTCGGAGCCGGTGGCGAAGATCGTCACCGCCGCTTCGCCGCTCGCCGCGGCCAGTTCATAGGCGCCCTGGCTGCTGAGGTTCCTGGCCGAGTGCTCGGTGCGCACCGTCGGCAGGTTCTGACGGGTCAGCGCCAGGGTGGACGGGGTCTTTTCCGATTCAATGGCGATCTGCCAGCATTCGGCGGTTTCCACCGCGTCGGCCGGGCGGAAGACATTGTGGTTGGGGATGGCGCGGAGCGCCGCCAGGTGCTCGACCGGCTGGTGGGTCGGGCCGTCTTCGCCCAAACCGATCGAATCATGGGTCATGACGAAGATCGAGCGGATGCCCATCAGCGACGCCAGCCGCATCGACGGACGGGCATAGTCGGAGAAGCACATGAAGGTGCCACCATAGGCGATGAGGCCGCCATGCAGCGTCAGGCCGTTGAGGGCGGCCGCCATGCCATGCTCGCGGATGCCGTAGTGGACATAGCGCTGGCCGTAATCGTCCGGCGTGATGTTCTTGGTCTGGCTGGTCTTGGTGTTGTTGGAGCCGGTGAGGTCGGCAGAGCCGCCGATGGTTTCCGGCACCGCGCCATTGATGACTTCCAGCGCCATTTCCGACGATTTGCGGGTGGCGACCTTCGGCTTGTCGGCCGACAGCTTCTTCTTGTAGTCGGCAATGACGGCATCGAAATTCGACGGCAGCTTGCCGGCGAGGCGGCGCTCGAACTCGGCCTTCAACTCAGGCTTGGCCTTGGCCAGGCGGCCTTCCCAGTCGGTGCGCGGCTTGACGCCGGCCTTGCCGGCGGTGCGCCAGGCGTCGAGAATGTCGGCCGGAATTTCGAAGGGCGGCGAGTCCCAGTTGAAGAATTTCCGCGCGCCTGCGATCTCGTCGGCGCCGAGCGGCGAACCGTGCGCCTTGTTGGTGCCGGCCTTGGTCGGGGCGCCGAAGCCGATGGTCGTCTTGCAGGCGATCATCGTCGGCTTGTCGGAATGGCGGGCGGCTTCGATGGCGTAGGCGATCGCCTCGGGGTCGGTGCCGTCAATGTGGCTGGCGTTCCAGCCGGAGGCCTGGAAGCGGGCGACCTGGTCGGTGTTGTCTGCAAGCGAAACCGGACCGTCGATCGAGATGTTGTTGTTGTCCCAGAAGACGATCAGCTTGTTGAGCTTGAGGTGGCCGGCCAGCGCGATGGCTTCCTGGGAAACACCTTCCATCAGGCAGCCGTCGCCGGCCAGCACATAGGTGTAGTGGTCGACGAGGTCGTTGCCGAAGGCGGCGTTCATGATGCGCTCGCCGAGCGCGAAGCCGACCGAATTGGCGAGACCCTGGCCGAGCGGGCCGGTCGTCGTCTCGATGCCGGTGGCATGGCCGTATTCGGGATGGCCGGCGGTCTTGGAACCCAGCTGGCGGAAATGCTTGATCTGGTCGAGGGTCATGTCCTCGTAACCGGTCAGATGCAGCAGCGAGTAGAGCAGCATCGAACCATGGCCGGCCGACAGGATGAAGCGGTCGCGGTCCGGCCAATGGGGGTTCTTCGGATCATATTTCAGGAAGCGGGTGAACAGCACTGTGGCGATGTCGGCGCAGCCCATGGGCAGGCCGGGATGGCCGGACTGGGACTTCTCGACGGCGTCCATGGAGAGAAAACGGATCGCATTGGCCATCCGGTCATGTTGTTCACGCGACGTCATGGTACCTCCGGGGTGGGGATTTGTGGGCTTGGCAGAGCCCAGGAAAGAGTGCGCGACACATAGCAGCCACGGGCTTTTAGTCAACAAATCGGCTGCACATTTGCCGGTCTTGTGATGGCTTTGAGACCTTATGGGGCGACCTACATTAGCGTTAGCGGGGGACAGTCGCGAGAGCTTTGTTGACGTTGCCTTCACCCGGTGCCTAATGTTTCCTTGTTAACGCGTTCTGAACGCGAAGCGATTCGGTGATGGGCAGGGCACAGGACGAAGGCCATGACCGGCGAAACCACACTCAAGGAAGTCATCCACAGGCTGGGCAAGGCCATCGAGGGGCTGGAAAACGCCGTCGCGGCCAAGCTCGAGCACGAGCGCGACTATTCCGAAGCCGAGGCTGAGGTGCAGCGCATGAACGCCGACCGTTCACGGCTGGCGCAGGAACTCGACAATTCCGAAGCCCGCGCCGAACGGCTGGAAGATGCCAACAAGGAAGTGTCGCGCCGCTTGGTGACCGCCATGGAAACCATCCGCGCGGTGCTGGACAGGTAGGAGCTGCAGGCCATGGCACAGGTCACGGTTTCCATCGACGGCAAGCAGTATCGCATGGCTTGCGACGAGGGTCAGGAAGAGCACCTGATCGACCTCGCCGAGCGGTTCGACCGTTATGTCTCGCATCTGAAGGATTCGTTCGGCGAGATCGGCGACCAGCGGCTGACGGTGATGGCCGGCATCATGGTGATGGACGAGCTTTCGGAGCTGCAGAAGCGGGTCAAGGGCATGGAGACCGAAGTGCAGACACTGCGCAAGACGCGCGACGAAGCGCTGACCAAGGCCGACAAGAACGACACCGTGCTGACCAGCGCGCTCGGCGCGCTCGCCCAGCGCATGGAAGACCTGGCCACGTCGCTGGCGGTCAACAAGGCCTGAGTCTTCCCCGCACAAACGAAAGATTGTCGGCCCAACGTCGGGCCGTAGAACGAAAGTGCTCGTTCGGTCGCCAATAATAGTTTCCTATTGTCCTGCAGCCGCGATTTTTGCGCTAAGATGCGGGAATGCCGGAGCGTTGACGCCGTCCACGGCCGCTCCTGACGAAATCTGTTGCTGGGGAAATAATGCCATGAGCCTTCGTATCAACGACATCGCGCCTGACTTCACCGCCGAGACCACGCAAGGGCCGATCAAGTTTCATGACTGGATCGGCGACGGCTGGGCGATCCTGTTCAGCCATCCGAAGAATTTCACCCCGGTCTGCACCACCGAGCTGGGCACGATGGCGGGGCTCGAAGGCGAGTTCAAGAAGCGCAACGTCAAGGTCATCGGCATTTCCGTCGATCCCGTTGCGAGCCACGACAAGTGGCAGGCCGACATCAAGACGGCGACCGGCCAGACGGTGAACTACCCGCTGATCGGCGACAAGGACCTCAAGGTGGCCAAGCTTTATGACATGCTGCCGGCGGGCGCCGGCGAGACGTCGGAAGGCCGCACGCCGGCCGACAACGCCACGGTGCGCTCGGTCTATGTCATCGGGCCGGACAAGAAGATCAAGCTGGTGCTGACTTACCCAATGACGACGGGCCGCAACTTCGACGAGATCCTGCGCGCGGTCGATTCCATGCAGCTGACGGCCAAGCACCAGGTGGCGACGCCGGCCAACTGGAAGCAGGGCGAGGATGTGATCATCACCGCCGCGGTTTCGAACGAAGATGCGGTCAAGCGTTTTGGCGCTTTCGAGACGATCCTGCCCTATCTCAGGAAGACCAAGCAGCCGTCAGCCTAGGTTTTCTCCGTCGGAGCTATTTGGGGCTTCAGTCCTATTTGTGGCAAGGCGTGCTTGACCGGGCAAGGGGCAGGGGGGCCGGACATTGGACATCGCTTCGGCCAAACCTGAGGTCGCCGGCTTCTACGACAAGCCGACCGGCGCCATCCAGTATGTCGTCACCGACCCGGTGACGAGACGCTGCGCCGTCATCGACCCGATCCTCGATTTCGACGAAAAATCCGGCGCGACGGCGACGAAGAATGCCGACGCCTTGCTGGATTTTATCCGCGAAAACGGGCTGGAGCTCGAGTGGATCCTGGACACCCATCCGCATGCCGATCATTTCTCGGCGGCGCACTATCTCCGGGAAAAGACCGGCGCGCCGACGGCGATCGGCGACAGGATCATCGAAGTCCAGGCGCTGTGGAAGGCGATCTACAACTGGCCGGATTTCCCCGCAGACGGCTCGCAGTGGGACCGGCTGTTTGGGGAAGGCGAAACGTTCATGATCGGCAACCTGCCGGTCAAGGTGCTGTTCTCGCCCGGCCACACGCTCGCCTCGATCACCTATGTCATTGGCGACGCAGCCTTCGTCCACGACACGCTGTTCATGCCCGACAGCGGCTCGGCAAGGACGGACTTTCCCGGCGGCAGTGCCGCGCGGCTGTGGCATTCGATTGAGGGCATTCTGGCGCTGCCGGACGATACGCGGGTGTTCGTCGGCCACGACTATCAGGCCGGCGGGCGCGAGCCGTGCTGGGAGAGCACGGTCGCCGAGCAGAGGGCAAAGAATATCCACCTCGTTGCGGCGCGCAGCGAAGCCGAGTTCGTCGACTTGCGCGAAGCGCGCGACAAGACACTGCCGATGCCGCGGCTGATCCTGCATGCGCTGCAGGTCAACATGAATGGTGGACGGCTGCCGGAACCGGAGGCCAATGGGAGGCGGTATCTGAAGTTTCCGCTTGATGGGCTTTGAGAGGGCAGTGGCGAAGCTGCCGATCTCCCCCCTTGCGGGGGAGATGCCCGGCAGGGCAGAGGGGGGTGCTGTCCCGCTGACCTTTGGCTGTGTGCTCGAACAATTCCAGGTTGGGGATAGTTAAAATCGCAAGCTGCGATCCGTCACGCCCCCCTCTGTCCTGCCGGACATCTCCCCCTCAAGGGGGGAGATCAGCTGTTGTCCGACTTTCGCTAACCGCCGACGGACGACAAAACAAAAAAGGCGGCGCCGGTTTCCCGACGCCGCCTTCTGTTCCTTAACCGAACCCAGCCTTAGGCCGCCGGCTGCGCCTCGATCGTGCGCAGCGCCTGCATCTGGCGCTTGGCGGCGGCCTTGACCGCGTCCTGCACCTTCTCGAAGGCGCGCACCTCGATCTGGCGCACGCGCTCGCGGCTGATGTCGAACTCGGACGACAGTTCTTCCAGCGTCAGCGGCTCCTCGGCGAGGCGGCGGGCCTCGAAGATGCGCCGCTCACGATCGTTGAGCACGGCCAGAGCGCCCGACAGCATGCCGCGGCGGTTTTCCAGCTCGTCCTGCTCGATCAGCATGTCTTCCTGGCTTTCGTGGTCATCGACCAGCCAGTCCTGCCATTCGCCGGATTCACCTTCGCTGGCGCGGATCGGCGCGTTCAGCGACGCGTCGCCGGACAGGCGGCGGTTCATCGACACGACTTCAGCTTCCGACACGTTCAGCCGGGTGGCGATCTCGGTGATCTGGTCGGGCTTGAGGTCGCCATCGTCCAGCGCCTGGATCTTGCCCTTCACCTTGCGCAGGTTGAAGAACAGGCGCTTCTGATTGGCGGTCGTGCCCATCTTGACCAGGCTCCACGAGCGCAGGATGTACTCCTGGATCGAGGCCTTGATCCACCACATGGCGTAGGTAGCGAGGCGGAAGCCACGCTCGGGTTCGAATTTCTTGACGGCCTGCATCAGGCCGACATTGCCTTCCGAGATCACTTCGCCGATCGGCAGGCCGTAGCCGCGATAGCCCATGGCAATCTTGGCAACAAGCCGAAGGTGGCTGGTGACGAGCTTGTGCGCAGCGCTGGTGTCTTCATGCTCGGCGTAGCGCTTGGCGAGCATGTACTCTTCCTGCGGCTGAAGCATCGGAAAGCGGCGGATTTCTTCCAGGTAGCGGCTGAGGCCGCCTTCGCCGGAAACAATACTAGGTAGTGACTGGGCCATGATTGCGCCCCCTCTCTATTGGAGTGATGCCCCCGAAACGCGGCGGGCATGTGACGCGAGCACCAAAAGGCTCGCCCGCGACAACTGATTTATATAGGAACAAAACCAGAAAAGACAGGCATTTGTTCAACACGAAACAGTGTGTCACGCTGAAGTGAACAATGCCGCTCAGGTTTTAGCTGGCTTGTTTAGACGCAATTCCGGACGGAAAACCGTTTCACACTTTTCCTGGAATTGCTCGGGTTCAGAGTTTGCGGAAGCCGCCGACGAGTTCCTCCATGTCCCCCGGTATCGGCGCCTCGAACCTCATCGGTAAATGGGTAGCCGGGTGCCGAAATGCAAGAAGCCAGGCATGCAAAGCTTGCCTGGAAAATGCCTTGACCTGACCCTTCAGCAGTTCGGGCAGCCGGTTGGCCTTGGTGCGGAAGGCCTGGCCGTAATCGGGGTCGCCGATGACGGGATGGCCGATATGGGCCATGTGGACGCGGATCTGGTGGGTGCGGCCGGTTTCCAGCCGGCATTCGACCAGGCTGGCGGTGGCGAACGCCTGCTGGCCCTCGCCGAAACGCTCCTTGACGGTGAAATGGGTCACGGCGTGGCGGGCATCGTCACGGCCTTCCGGCACGACGGCGCGGCGCACGCGGTCGGCGGCACGGCCAAGCGGCGCATCGACCGTTCCGGCCGGCCGCGACGGGATTCCCCAGACCAGCGCCAGATAGGCACGTTCGAGGTCGCCGGTGCGGCCGTGGTCGGCAAAGGCCTCCGACAGCGCCTTGTGGGCGCGGTCGGTCTTGGCCACCACCATGACGCCGCTGGTTTCCTTGTCCAGCCTATGGACGATGCCCGGCCGCCTGACGCCGCCAATGCCGGAAAGACTGTTGCCGCAGTGGTGGATCAGGGCGTTGACCAGCGTGCCGGTCCAGTTGCCGGCGCCGGGATGGACGACGAGGCCGGCCGGCTTGTTGATGACGATCAGCTCGTCGTCCTCATAAAGCACGTCGAGCGCGATGGCCTCACCTTGCGGTTCGGCCGGTTCCGGCTCGGGCATGACGACCGATACGCGCTCGCCGGCACTCATCTTGCGCTTGGTCTCGTCGACCGGCTTGCCGTCGATCGAAACGGCACCTTGCCGGATCAGCATCTGCACCCGGCTGCGCGACATATTGGGACCAAGGGCGCTCGCCAGCCACTGGTCGAGGCGCTGGCCGGCCGCTTCCGCGCCGGCTTCGAGCACGGTCGGCGCCCCCTCTATGAATTGTCCAGCCTCTATCAATTCAGGGGTCTCTTCGTTATGAGCGCTCATCGAAAAAAGTTCCGGAAAGTTCTGCCATGGCCCGGCCCGTTGCCGATGAAGAAGAAAAGCCGCTCGATCCCGAGATCGAAAAGGTGCGCGGCAGGCTCATCCGCTTCATGGCCATCAATCTCGGCCTGCTTTTGCTGGCCCTTATGGTGGTGATCGCGGCCATTGTCTACAAATCGCGCAAGGCGCCGCCCGCGAACCCGCCGCTCGCCAACGACATTCCAGTTCCGCCCGGCGAGCCGCTCGCGGCCGACATAGTGCTCCCGGTCGGAGCCAAGGTGATCAGCCAGGCTCTGTCGGGCAATCGCATTTCGATCGACGCCGAGCTCAGCGACGGCAGCCGCACCATCTTCGTCTACGACATCGCCGAGCGCCGTATCATCGGCCGCTTCGCCATCCGCAACAAATAGCCGGGCCGAAACAATGACCGGGTTTGCCGAACATCGCCGCATCGCAACCATCACGCTCGTCGTCGCCAACTATGATGAGGCGATTGCCTGGTATGTCGAACGGCTCGGCTTTCTGCTTGCCGAAGATGTCGAGCTCGGTGACGGCAAGCGCTGGGTGACGGTGACGCCTGCGGCCAGGCAAGGCCCCCGGCTGCTTTTGGCGGAAGCGTTGGACGATGTGCAGAAAAGCCGCGTCGGCGACCAGACCGGAGGCCGGGTGGTTTTGTTTCTCGAAACCGATGATTTGGCCAGGGACCATGCGACCATGCTGGAAAACGGCGTCGATTTCCATGAAACGCCACGCCATGAGCCGTACGGCACCGTGGCGGTTTTCGCCGATCTCTACGGCAATCTGTGGGACCTGATCGAGCCGAAACGCTAGGTTCGCGAAGCGACATTACACAGAAGCGGTCCGGCCGTTCGAAGCCCAGTTGCTTTTTCCAAACCGTCAGCCTATATCGCCGGTTCTTGAACGCGCCCATCGTCTAGCGGTCAGGACACCGCCCTCTCACGGCGGGAACAGGGGTTCGATTCCCCTTGGGCGTACCAAGAAACGACTTTCCTTCCGCATCATCGAAAATTTCGGGCAGCAGCCGCGCGGATCGCGTGTGACCGCGAGGGTCGGCGGCATCAGCGAAATTCGGCAAGTCCGCGTACCCGAATACACCCAATTTAAGTCAGGCCGCGACGCTTGAAAGCGTAGCGATCTCTGTTACTTGCGGTGCGGGGGTAGCATCTGCGGCAACGCGGATTTGGTTGGGCATAGCAGACATGAATTCGGCAAAAATGATATGCCCGTGCTGTCACGGCAGCGGGCAGGTTTTCGATTGCTTGAAATGGCGCGAGTCGAAAGGGCATTGCTGCCCGCAAGGCACGCATCGGGCCGGCTGTCCCGGGCAGACGATGGCATGCGCCGAATGCGCGGGCCTGGGTACGCTGGAGGAGGCCGAGTTCAGAGCTGTTGCATAGCCTCAGGTCGTGCAACTCAAGCCCCTTTCACCATCCAGCGCCGGCAGTTTCCGCGAGCTTCTGGCGCGGCGCGGCCAATTGCACTAGCATCGTGTACGAAGCCTCGCCAAAGGGCGTTGCGGCGCGCAAGACGCCGGGGAACATAGGCGAGGGCCGGCGAGGAGGAGACCGATGCAGAAACTGCAGTCGCAGGGCGTCCATCACATCACGCTCGTCGGCGCCGGCCGCCAGACCTCGATCGATTTCTGGGAGGGCGTGCTCGGCATGCCGTTCATTTTCGAGCAACCCAATCTCGACAAGCCAAGCGAAAGCCATCTTTATTTCGATCCCGGCGACGGCAGGCTGATCACCGTCTTCACCGACGAGAGCCGCACGCCGGTCAAGCGGCGCACGCCCACCGAACCGGGCTGCGTCCATCATATTGCGTTCTCAGTGTCGCGCGTGACCTTCCTGCAGGCGGTCGCCCGGCTCGACGAGCGCGCCATCAAGCACAGCGGTGTCAAGGATCGCGGCTTCATGGATTCGATCTATTTCGAGGATCCGCTCGGCCTGTTGATCGAGCTAGCGTCCTATCGCTTTGAGCCGCCGGCCGGCTTCACCCACGCCGATGTGCTGATGCAGGCGCACAAGCTGCGCGTTGCGCGCGGCGACTACAACATCGCCGAAGTGCACCTTGCCGACGCGCTCCAGACGCTGGTCGAGTGGTCGCGCGCGACCTTGTCGGACGACCGGACGCCGAAGAATCCATACTGACTGCCAGCAAAAGGGGAGGACCATAATGGCAAAGACAGTGACCAAGAGCGCTGGCAAATCAGCGGCCAAGCCTGCGGCAAAAGCGGCTGCGAAGCCGGCGGCAAAAATGGCTGTAAAGGCCGCGCCGAAGGCAGCCGCAAAGCCGGCCGCGAAAGCCGCGACAAAGCCGGCTACTAAGATGTCGGGGCCTAAGGCCAAGGCGGCGAAAAAACCGGCGCTGAAGCTCTCGATGCTGAAGCCGAGCGTCAACAACATGACCGTCCGGGTGTTTGCCCGTGCGGCCGGGTTCGACGCCGCCGAGACTGACGCCTGGGGCCACACGCGCTCGCCCGAATATATGGCGCGCAATCCGGCGCATCTGACGCCGATGATCGAGGACAAGGGGCTGCCGCGCGGCGTGCTGTGGGAGAGCTGTGCCATCATGCAGTATCTCGCCAACAAGCACGGGCTGGAGAAATTCTATCCCAAGGCACCGGCCAAGCGGGCGATGGTCGACAGCGCCATGTTCTACCTGATCGGCACGCTCTACCCGTATGTGGCGCGCGCCACCTATCCGGCGCTGGGTTTCCCGCACTATGCCGGCGAGGTCGGCCATAGCGACGCTCATCCGGAGAAGAAGTCCGAGGCGCAGAAGGCCGCCATGGCGGCGATTGCCGAGCCGCTGGAGGTGTTTCACTCCTTCTTCAGGGACGGCAAGCCGTTCATCGGCGGCAAGCACCCGTCGATCGCCGACATACGCCTGGCATCGACGCTGGAGTTTCTGGCCGTCATCGACTATGCGCTGCCCAAATGGGCCAAGGAGTATGTCGCGGCGATGGAGAAGAAACTCGGCCAGGCCTATGCCGAGCCGGCCGGCGACGTGCGCGGCTACATCGCCTATGTGAAGTCGCAGGCCAGCGCGCAAAACTAAGGATTCGTTAACCAAAACGCTGTCTATTGAAGGCACCGCGCGACCACGGATGTACTGGCGCAAGGGTGAAGGGAAAGGTCGGCGCAATGCCGGCCTTTTGCTTTTCGCCGATGCGCCATCAGGCCCGTCTCATGCCGTAAAGTCTGGCATCAGGATCAAGGTCGATGGCGATGCCGATACCAGGAAGTCGTTCGTCGACGCCGCAACCACTGCTCTGCAAAAGTGCTTGCCGTTGAGCTTCTCGCCGACGCTGGCGCAAGGCGTCGCGGGCAATGTCTTCAACTTGCAATTCGCTTCGCCCAAGCAGTAGGCGAGCGGGCGAGCGTTTCACCGTTTCACAGAAACGGCGACCCCCTCTCTCGTTGTCTTGACGCAATTCCGGACGGAAACCGCTCGCACTTTTCCTGGAATTGCTCTGATCAGTTGTGCGGGCGCCTGATATCCACATGCCGCTGCAGTTCCGGCGCCTCGAAGACGTAGTCGGCCCAGGCGGATTCCGGAATCTGTCCGGCGAGATAGCATTCCAGCAACAGGCTCTGTTCGGGATCGAGCGCTCTCGGCGCCCGCTCATGGTCCAGCCCCAGCGAGTGGAACAGGTTCCTGGTCAGGCCAGAGACAGTGAAGTGAATAGACATCTTCGTCTCCTTTGCCCGACACAACGCGAGACACCGGAGAAAGGTTTCATCCGCAAGGGCCGACAACGCGGGATCGATGATTGCGGCGGCCTGGGCTCGCCCAAGCCTGGCTACGTCTCAATCTTGAAACAAAAGTGTAATAGCGAATTTACAGGAACCGGCATAATACACTCGGCATAAAATACCTGGCGGTTGCTGGCGTCTCTTGAATTAGACTTACCTCTCGCATTGAGGCTCAATCGGCTGGAGCGGCGATCGGCTCCACAGGGGTACAAGGAACCAGGTGTCGCCGATGATGCGTTTGTGGCAGTCGTGACCTTTGCACTGGTGTCGGTAGCGGCAAGCGTCCTCGGCATTTCGGCTTCCCTTGCCGATCCATGCGCCGCGCTCAGGAGCCAGCTGGCACCGTCCGGCCGCAGCGGCGGGATCAGCCCCCAGCTTGCGCAGCTGCGTCGCCAGCTTGCGGCGATCCAGGGGCTGGAGAGGCAACGTCGGTGCACGGCGCAAAGTGCGGTGGGGGGCTTCTTCAATGCTTGCGCCGACCTCGCCAAAAGCCGCACACAGGTGCAACGCCAGATCGCGGCGCCGCGATTTCGCGCCGGGATGCGTCCGGACTGCAGGCCAGGCTCGTCGCGCTCGGCTGCACGCCCGCCGCCGGGCAACAAAGACAGCGTCCGGCTGGCGCCCTGATCGGCAGCAATTCGATGCTGTTTTGCGTTCGTCTCTCGGACGGCTATTTCTTCCCGGCGCCGAAATCGCAGTTCGTGCAAGGCGGCGATGTCAAGGAGATGGTCGATCAGTGCCGCTACATCTGCGACGATGCCGGCGTCGACCTGTACACGCTCAGTGATCCAAGCCTTGAAACCGAAGAGATGGTCGCGCTCAATACGCGCACATCCTACAAGGACCTGCCGACGGCCTTCAAATATCGCAATGATGCGAACTTCAGGGCCTGCGACCTCAAGCGCTATCACCGGCGCGTTGCCGAGCTGAGAGCGCGCACGGTGACGCCAGCCAATATGGCCAACGCGATCATTCCTTTGCCGTCAGCGAAGCCGGATCTTGGCACCGTGGCGCAACTTCCCCAGCCTGGCGCAGACGCTGCAGAGGCCAGGGGCGCCGCCCAGCGACAGTCGGCCGAGCCATTGGCCGGCTCGCGGCCGGTCAGGGTGGTCGGGCCGGCTTTCTTCCCGGCGGAGTAACCTGCGCCTAGAGCGTTTCACCGTTTCACCGAAACGGCGAACCGCTCTATGTCTTTGTTTTACGCAATTCCGGACGGAAAACCGTTTCACACTTTTCCTGGAATTGCTCTAGTACCAGCTATTCGCAAACCATCCTGTAGCGTTTGCCTGGTTCGCTGACATTCTTGCAGGTGAGCGGATTGGCCGGTTCGGAAGCCATGCTGGGCGGGCTGGACCTGACGTGCCGCCTTGGCGCAGCTATTTGTGTTGTGTGCCTGCGTGCCGCGGGCCGGTAGGGCTCCTGCGGCGGCGGCGTCGGAAACACACCGGCTGCCGCCTGCATCCGGCTGGCCTCAGTCTGCGACGGATCGCGATCCCAGACCCGCCTGATATCGAGCGGCTTCGGGATCACCACCGTGCCGTCATAGCTGCGTGCGCAGCCGCTGCCCGCAAGCAGCGCCAGGCACAGGAAACAAGGCACGATCCAACCGGTCATCAGCAACACCCCCGCCGACTTATAGCCCGGCCGGGGTTCCGCCGACAACCGGCGGAATACCGCAGGGCAATGTGGCTCTGGCCGCAGTCTGGATGGTTATGGTTAGCGGATCATTAATGCTTCTCGGGCACATTCCGCCGGCGAACCGCTGAGGGGATTCGGCCTTGGCTTTCGGGGTGGGAACGGGATGGCTGACGGGACTGTTGGAACACGCGGCGGACGCGGTTCCCGAAAAGGGGTGGTGAACGGCCAGGATACGTCCGTCGGGGTTTCGCCCGAAGCGCTGCGCGAACTGGTCGGGGCCGGCGCCGACTGGGTCTGGGAGACCGACGCCGAGCTGCGCTTTTCCTGGCTTTCGGAGAACTACCAGGCCGCCACCGGCATCGATCCGGCCAGCATTCTTGGCCGTTTCCGCTTCGATTTCCTCAAGCAGATGGTGCACGGCAATCGACACGCCGCCGCGCATCTGGAGGATCTGCAGGCGCATCGGCCGTTTCGCGACTTTGTTTATGAGTTGAAGGGCGGCCGTCCCGGCTGCCGCTGGGTTTCGATCACCGGTTCCCCGCGGTTCGACGGCGAAGGCGAATTCATCGGCTATCGCGGCATCGGCCGCAACGTCACGGCACTGGCCGGTGCGCTGGACGAACTGCGGGAGGAGGAGAGCGATCCGCCGGCCGGCGAGGCCACGCAGCACCTCGCCGATCTCGAGCGGACGATGGATGCCATGCATATGGGCGTCGTGCTGCTTGACGAAAAGCTCGGCACACTCATCGTCAACAAGGCCTATCGCGAGCTCTCCAGGATTCCCGATGGCGCCGTCACTGTCGGCGCGCCGTTCAGTCTGTTGATGGAACTCAACCGCCGCAACGGCATCTACGGCGATCTCGATGAACAGCAGTGGCAGCACTACCTAGCCACCCGCATCGAGGAGATCAGCGCCGGCTCGGTTGCGCCACGCGAATTTCTCCATGCCAATGGCAGGACGATGATGTTCTCCGTGACGGCGTTGTCCGGCGGCAAGCGGCTGTTGACCTACTACGACGTCTCCGAGCTCAAGCGTCGCGACGCCGAGATCGAGAGTGCCAACGCCAAAATTACGGAGACCTTCGCCAATCTTCGCACGATGGTCGACCAGATGCCGATCGGCGTGCTCGTCCTCGATGCGGAGATGCGCGCGGAGGTGATCAACCGCGCCTTCTATGATTTCTGGGAAATCGATCCCCGACGCGCCGGCATCGGCTGCGGCTTCCGCGAACTGATGCAGGCCAGCCGCGATATGGACCCTTACGGTGCTGACGATGCCGAATGGCAGGGCCACATCGCCGAGCGCGAAGCAGAAATCTCGGCCGGCCTGGTGGGCTCCAGGCAACTGCCACGCAATGACGGCCGTACGCTGATTGCCTCGCTGGCGCCGCTCGCCGGCGGCAAAAGGCTGATCTCCTATGTCGACGTCACCAACATGAAGGATCGCGAGGCTGAACTCGCCCAAGCGCTGGAGAAATCGCGGCTGGCCGAGGCGGTGATCAACGGCGTCAAGGACCCGATCTTCGTCAAGGACGACAATCTGCGTTTCGTCTTCGTCAATGAGGCGTTTTCGGCACTGTTCGGACAGAGCCCGCAAGCGATGCTGGGCAGGCCCGGCGGCGACTTCCTCAAGCAAAAGGACGCCGCGCAATTCGAAGACAGCGAACGCGCCGTGCTGGCGACCGGCACGCCCTACGAGGTCGAGGAGACTTTCGACGCCGAGGGCGCCAGCCGCTCGCGCATCGTGCGCAAGAACCGCGTCGGCATGCCCAGCGGCCGCAACTATGTCGCCGGTTTCCTGTTCGACATCTCCGACATGAAGCGCCGCGAGACCGAAGCCGAGGACGCCCGCAAGAACCTCACCACGGTGCTGGAGTCGCTGCCGGCGGCCGTCATCATCTATGACCGCGACGACAAGTTCGTCTTTGCAAACCGCAAGCTGCAGGACACGCTGCCGGAGCTGAAACCGGCATGGCAGCCCGGCCGCAGCTTCCGCGAGGCCCTGGAACTCGGACATTCGGTCGGCTATTTCCGATCGAGCGGCGATCGAGAAATCGATAGGCTCTATGAAGGCGACCCCGATGTCTGGCTCAATGCCATCCTCGCCCGCTATCGCCTGCCCAACTCGTCCTATGAGCGCCTCAATGCGGACGGCCGTTGGTATCAGGTCTACGATATGCGCACCGAGGACGGCACCTTCATCGGCGTGCGCGTCGACATCTCGGAGATCAAGAGCCGCGAAAAGGCGCTGCAGGAAAGCATGCGCCAGATCGACCTGTTCCGCCACGTCATGGACGAACTGCCGGTCGCCGCCTTCATCAAGGCGCAGGATCTGAGCATGGAATTCGTCAACAAGGCCTGGTGCGCGCTGACCGGCATCCCCAAGGAGGAAGTCATCGGCCGGACCGATCTCCAGCTTTTCGGCATCGACGACGCCGAAACCTACACCCATGACGACACCGAGGTCGTCGTCACCGGCCGCGGCCGCGAGATCGAGGAGCCCGTTACCCATCGCGACGGCACGGTGCGGCAATTGATGACGCGCAAGAGCCGGCTGGTGGCGCTCGATGGGTCGGTGCACCTTGTCGGCTCCAGCACCGACATCACCGACGTCAAGGCGCGCGAGCAGGCGCTGGAAGAGAGCATGCGCGAGAACGAGGTGTTCCGCAATCTCATCGACAACGTGCCGGTGTCGATCTACGCCAAGCGCTCCGACCTCAGGCAGTTCTACGTCAACAAGGGCTGGTGCGACCTCACCGGCCTCCGCAGGGAAGACGCGATCGGCAAGACGGACATCGAGATTTTCGGCGAAGACGGCGAAGCCTTCGTCAACAGCGATCTCGCCGTGCTGCGCACAGGCGATACACAGGAGATCGAGGAAACGGTGACGCTTGCCGACGGCAGCGTGCGCCACCAGTTCGCCCGCAAGGGCGCGATGATCGCGTCCGACGGTTCGCTCTATCTGATTGGGTCGACCACCGACATCACCGAACTGAAGCTGCGCGAGGCCGAACTGCGCGAGGCGCGCCAGCGCGCCGTGCTGGCCGACCGCGCCAAGTCGGAATTCCTGGCCAATATGAGCCACGAGATCCGCACGCCGATGAACGGCGTACTCGGCATGGCCGAGTTGCTGGCCAAATCCGACCTCGATCCCAAGCAGAAGACGTTCACCGATATCATCGTCAAGTCGGGTAACGCGCTCTTGACCATCATCAACGACATACTGGACTTCTCCAAGATCGATGCCGGACAGCTGGTGCTCGACCCTGCGCCCTTCAACCTGCCCGAAGCGATCGAGGATGTGGCGACGCTGATATCGACGCGCGCCAAGGAGAAGGACCTCGAGCTCATCGTGCGCGTCGAGCCGGGCCTGGAAAGCCTGTTCGTCGGCGATGTCGGTCGCGTCAGGCAGATCGTCACCAATCTGGTCGGCAACGCGGTGAAGTTTACCGACGAAGGCCACGTGCTGGTCGACGTGACCGGACAAAGGGGGCCGACGGGGACAAAGCTTACCGTTTCGGTCACCGACACCGGCATCGGCATTCCGCAGCAGAAATTAAAGCTCGTCTTCGAAAAATTCAGTCAGGCCGACACCTCGTCGACCAGACGCCACGAAGGCACAGGGCTCGGGCTCGCCATCACCTCGCGGCTGGTCGAGTTGATGGGCGGCGAGATCGGTGTCGAGAGCGCCGAAGGCAAGGGCTCGACCTTCTGGTTCACCGTGACATTGCCCAGGGCCGAGGAACAGACCGGACGGCGGATCATGCCGGTCGACGTGACCGGCTCACGGGTGCTGATCGTCGACGACAATGCCGTCAACCGATCGATCCTGAGCGAGCAGATGACGTCATGGACCTTCGATTCCTGCGCCGCCGAAAGCGGACCCGAAGGGCTCAAGGTGCTGGTCGCCGCGGCTGCCTACGGCGTGCCGGTCGACTGCGTCGTGCTCGATTATCAGATGCCGGGGATGAGCGGCGCCGAAATGGCGCGCGTCGTGCGCAACACCGCAGGGCTGGCCGACACGCCGATCATCATGCTGACCTCGGTCGACCAGTCGCTCGCCAACACCAGCTATCGCGATCTCGGCATCGACGCCCAGCTGATCAAGCCGGCGCGTTCCTCGGTGCTTCTGGAAACGCTGGTCGCCACCATCCAGCGGCACCATCACAATATCACGGACGGCCGTGTGCTGCCGGCGGCAAGCAGCGGTTCCGGCGGCGGCAGGAACGAACCGTCGCCGGCAAAGCCGCCGCTCGCTGCATCGGAACGCGCCTTGCTGCAACCGCCGCCGGTTCGTGCCCGCGCCCGGGCCGCCGGGGATGAACGCCGGCTCGACATTCTCGTTGCCGAGGACAATGAGGTGAACCAGATGGTGTTCACCCAGATAATCGGCGAAACCGGCTACAGTTTCGAAATCGTCGGCAACGGCCGCAAGGCGCTCGACGCCTTCGGCCGGCTTAATCCGCGCATGATCCTGATGGACGTCTCGATGCCGGAGATGAACGGGCTCGAGGCCACCGCCGCAATTCGCCGGCTGGAAGAACATACGGGTATGCATATCCCGATCGTCGGCGTCACCGCGCATGCCTTGAAGGGCGACCGCGAGCGCTGCCTGGAAGCCGGCATGGACGACTATCTGCCCAAGCCGATCAGCCCCAGGGCGCTGCTCGAAAAGGTCGAGCGCTGGGTCGGCATATCAGGCGAAGCCCAACGAGACGCTGGATAGCAACCTGCGGCGCCGCCGGGATTCGGCCGCGCCGCAACAGCCAAGGCTATGGTGCGATCGCACCATATCAAAGCTAGCGCCCAGTCAGGACAATGGTCGCAACGAAACCGCTCATTCAGTTACGGGCGGGAGCAAGCGACCGCCGACAAGAAACAGCGTCGAATCTACCCCAACGGACCTGTTTTTGGCGATGGCTCGGCCAAGATTCGCTCTGGCCACGGGCAACGCGCTCCCGTCCGGTTTTTCTTTCTCGGCATCGCGGCCTGCGGTGTGCCGGGACTTGATGCCAGCACGAATTGCGCAAGCGTCTGATTCCAGCGGCAACTTCCATTCCCACCAACCGGCTTAAAGGGTGCGGCCCACAAGACGTCTGTGCGACGTTACCGGGCTGACACGAAACTGTCATGCGACTGTAATAATCGAAGGCTATTGGCCTCAGCGGGCGCCGGTTTGAAGAGGGCGCCAAGAGACCATCTTCCGAACAGGAGCAGGCCACATGAAGAAATTCCTCGTTACGGCATCGGCCGTGGCGGTAGCGTTCGCCGCATCGTCCGGTGTCGCCGCTGCGCGTGACCAGATCCAGGTCGCCGGTTCGTCGACCGTGCTGCCTTACGCCAAGATCGTCGCCGAGCAGTTCGGCGAAACCTTCACCAACTTCAAGACCCCGGTGGTCGAGTCCGGCGGCAGCGGCGCCGGCATCAAGGAGTTCTGCAAGGGCGTCGGCGAAGACACGATCGACATCGCCAACTCCTCGCGCCCGATCAAGAAGGACGAGCTGAAGTCCTGCGCCGACGCCGGCGTCAAGGACGTCCAGGAAGTCCGCATCGGCTATGACGGCATCGTCTTTGCCACCGACATCAAGGGTCCGGACTGGGCGCTGGTTCCCGCCGACATCTACAAGGCGCTCGCCGCCAAGCTGGTGGTCGACGGCAAGCTGGTCGACAACCCGAACACCAAGTGGAACCAGGTCAATCCGAAGCTGCCCGACTGGGATATCGCCGCCTATATCCCGGGTGAGAAGCACGGCACCCGTGAAGTGTTCGAGACCAAGCTGCTCGACGCCGGCTGCGACAAGGCCGCTTTGAAGGCTGCCGGCATCGCCGACGACAAGGAAATCGGCAAGACCTGCATCGCCATCCGCAAGGACGGCAAGGCTGTCGACATCGATGGCGACTACACCGAGACGCTGGCCCGCATCGACTCCAACAAGACCGGCGTTGGCGTGTTCGGCCTCGCCTTCTACGAGAACAATGCCGACAAGCTGAAGGTCGCTACCGTGGAAGGCATCGTGCCTTCGACGCAGACCATCGCCGATGGCACGTACCCCGTGTCGCGGCCGTTGTTCTTCTACGTCAAGAAGGCGCATCTGGGCGTCGTTCCCGGCCTCAAGGAATATGTCGAGTTCTTCCTTGATGACCAGATGATCGGCCCGGAAAGCCCGCTCGCCCAGTACGGCCTGGTTTCCGCTCCCGACGCCGAACGTCAGGGCCAGCGCGACGCCTTCGCCGCCGGAAAGACGATGTAATCAACCGACCGGATCAGGGCGCGGACCAAATCCGCGCCCTGATTTCGCCGCTTGCCGCAACGGTGGCGGCGATCTGAATTTTCCCTGGGGTGGGTGATGTCGTCCTTGCTCGTACTCGCCATAGTCATCGCCATAGGCGTGGTCGCTTTTGTGATCGGCCGCCAGCGCGCAGCGGCGCAGGATACCGGCAAGGTCAAGCCGCATTCGCGCGCGCATTATCATGGCTGGTGGGCCTTTCTGCTCGCGGTCCTGCCTGCCGTCCTGCTGCTCGCCGTCTGGGATATCGGCTCTTCCTTCTATCTCGACCGGCACATCCATGCCGCTTTGCCCGAGCGCACCGCCGACACAAAGGTGGCCAGCGAAGCGCTCGACGCCAGCCTGGTGAAGAGCCTGGCCAAGGGCCTGCGCCGGCTCGATGGCGATACCGCACTTCCCGCTACTTTCGCCGAATTGCAGCCGCTGCTCGCCGCCAAGGGCGTGGCACTGGCCAGCGACACACAGGACTATATGATCCCGATCGCGGTCGAGGCGAACCAGGTCCAGGACCGGCTCGGCCTGTTCGGCGCCGTGCTGACCTTCGCGCTGTCGGTCGCCGGCGCCTTCTATGCGCTGAGGCAGATCGCGCCGCGCGCCAGGGCGCGCAACAATGTCGAGAAGCTGATGCTGTGGGGGCTGCTTGCGGCCTCGACCATCGCCATCCTGACCACGGTCGGCATCGTGCTGTCGATGCTGTTCCAGACGATCACCTTCTTCGAGAGCGTATCGCCGATGAGCTTCTTCTTCGGCACGGTGTGGGATCCGCGTTTCGCCGCCGCCGGTTCCGGCGGCAGCCAGGGTCAGTTCGGCCTGATCCCGCTACTCGCCGGCACGCTCTACATCGCCGCCGTCGCGCTTCTGGTCGCAGTGCCGGTCGGGCTGATGTCGGCGGTCTACATGTCCGAATATGCCTCGCGCGGTGTGCGCTCGGTGGTCAAGCCGGCGTTGGAACTGCTGGCCGGCATTCCGACCATCGTCTACGGCATCTTCGCCGTTGTCACGCTCGGACCGTTCTTGCGCGACCTGTCGGCGGCACTCACCGGCGGCTCGCCCTTCATCCAGGGCCAGAGCATCTTCACCGCCGGTCTGGTGATGGGCGTCATGCTGATCCCGGTCGTGTCCTCTTTGTCCGACGACATCATCACCGCGGTGCCGCGCGCAATGCGTGACGGCTCGCTCGGCCTCGGCGCCACCCGCTCCGAGACGATCAAGCGGGTGATCCTGCCGGCGGCACTGCCCGGCATCGTCGGCGCCATCCTGTTGACGGCGTCGCGCGCCATCGGCGAGACGATGATCGTCGTGCTGGCGGCGGGCGTCGCCGCCAATCTGACGGCCAATCCGTTCGAGGCGATGACGACCATCACCGTCAAGATCGTCAACCAGCTGACCGGCGACCTCGAGTTCAACTCGCCGCAGACGCTGGTCGCCTTCGCGCTCGGCCTGACGCTGTTCGCGCTGACGCTGGTGATGAACATCGTCGCCCTCTACATCGTGCGCAAGTACCGGGAGCAGTACGAATGACCGACATCCCCCTGGACACGATGGCGGGCGCCGTCGCGCGACCGCGCCGCGACATCGGGCTGAAGGCGCGCTATGCCGCCGAACGCCGGTTCCGCATCTATGGCGTGATTGCGATCTCGGTGGGCCTGGCGTTCCTGGCCATCATGCTGATCACCATCGTCTCGAAAGGCTACACCGCCTTCTGGCAGACGACGGTGACGCTGCCGGTCACCTTCGACGAGAAGGTGATCGATCCCTCCGGCAAGCGCGCGACCGACCCTACCGTGCTGATCAAGGCGAACTATCCCAAGCTCGCCGAAAACGCACTGGTGGCCAAGCTCGGCATCGATCCGGCCAACAAGCCGATGATGCTGAAGCTCAAGGGCTTCCTGTCGGAAGGCGCCCGCGTCCAGCTGCGCGACATCGTCTCCGCCGATCCGTCGGTGATCGGCAGGACGCGTGACGTCGACATCCTGGCTGCCGCGAACCTCGACTCGGCCTTCAAGGGCCAGATCGACCTCGGCGTCGATGAAGCGCGCCGCAAGGTGTCCAACCAGCAGATCGACTGGATGAACAAGCTTAAAGCCGACGGCGTGATGGCCGAGCATTTCAACACCGGCCTGTTCACCTATGGCGCCTCCAGCCGGCCCGAAACGTCGGGCATGGGCGTGGCGATCATCGGCTCGTTCTACATGATGGTGATCGTGCTGTTGCTGGCGCTGCCGATCGGCGTCGCCGCCTCCATCTATCTGGAGGAGTTCGCCAAGAAGAACCGCTTTACGGACCTGATCGAAGTCAACATCAACAATCTCGCGGCGGTGCCGTCGATCGTCTTCGGTCTGCTTGGCCTTGCCGTGTTCATCAACTTCCTCGGCATGCCGCGCTCGGCTTCCTTCGTCGGCGGCCTGGTGCTGACCTTGATGACATTGCCGACCATAATCATCGCCACGCGCGCCGCCCTCGCCGCGGTGCCGCCGTCGATCCGCTCGGCGGCCCTAGGTCTCGGCGCCTCCAAGATGCAGATGGTGTTCCATCACATCCTGCCGCTTGCCGCCCCAGGCATCCTTACCGGCACCATCATCGGCCTGGCGCGTGCGCTCGGCGAGACAGCACCGCTGCTCTTGATCGGCATGGTCGCTTTCGTCGCCGATTATCCGGCGACGCCTTTCGATCCGGCGACCGCGCTGCCGGTTCAGATCTATATGTGGGCAAACGAGGCTGAGCGCGCTTTTGTCGAGCGCATGTCCGGCGCCATCATCATCCTGCTCGTCTTCCTCATGGCCATGAACATCACCGCGATCGTGCTCCGGCGCCGCTTCGAGCGGCGCTGGTAGAAAAAAGGCAATTTGGTATGAACATCATGACCGAACAGTCCCTTGAGAATGCAGTGGGCGACAAAATGAACGCCAAGTCGAACGAAGTCATCAAGATGCGCGGCGACAAGGTCGGCGTCTTCTACGGCGAGAAGCAGGCGTTGTTCGACGTCAATCTCGACGTGCGTCAGAACCAGGTGACGGCGCTGATCGGCCCGTCCGGCTGCGGCAAGTCGACCTTCCTGCGCTGCCTCAACCGCATGAACGACACCATCGATTTGGCGCGGGTGACCGGCAAGATCACGCTCGATGAAGACGACATCTACGACAAGAACATCGATGTCGTCGAACTGCGCGCCCGCGTCGGCATGGTGTTCCAGAAACCCAACCCGTTCCCGAAGTCGATCTACGAGAACGTCGCCTACGGCCCGCGCATCCATGGGCTGGCCAAGCGCAAGTCCGACATGGACCAGATCGTCGAGCAGAGCCTGAAGAAGGCGGCGATCTGGAACGAGGTCAAGGACCGCCTGCAGGAGCCCGGCACCGGCCTGTCCGGCGGCCAGCAGCAGCGCCTGTGCATCGCGCGCGCCATCGCCGTGTCGCCGGAGGTGATCCTGATGGACGAGCCCTGCTCGGCGCTCGATCCGATCGCCACCGCCCGTGTCGAGGAGCTGATCGACGAACTGCGCCAGAACTACACGATCGTCATCGTCACCCACTCGATGCAGCAGGCGGCGCGCGTGTCGCAGCGCACGGCGATGTTCCATCTCGGCTATCTCGTCGAGGAGGGCGCCACCGACAAGATGTTCACCAACCCCGACGACAAGCGCACCCAGGACTACATTACCGGCCGCTTCGGCTGAGCCGTCCGGCGGGTGAATTTTCAGGCACGAGGACCAAGATCATGGGTGAACATACCGTCGCCTCCTTCGATGAAGAGCTCGGGCAGATCAGCAAGCTGATCCGCGACATGGGCGATCTGGCAGGCTCGATGGTCAGCGGCTCGACCAGGGCGCTGCTCAATTCGGACAATGCGCTGGCACAGCGTGTCGTTTCCGACGACGCCATCATGGATGCGCGCCAGCGCGAACTGGACGACCGCGCCATCACGCTGATCGCCAAGCGCCAGCCGATGGCCAACGATCTGCGCGCCGTGGTCGGCTCGATCCGCATGGCGGGCGACCTCGAGCGCATCGGCGACCTCGCCAAGAACATCGCCAAACGCGTCGGCACCGTGGGCTTGAGCGTCACGCCGCGCGACCTCTCGCACTCCATCGATGCCATGGCGCAACTGGTGCTGATCCAGGTGCAAGGCGTCGTCGAGGAATATGCCGCCACCGATGCGGCAGCGCTTGCAAAACTCAGGAATGACGACGAGCGCATCGACGTCAAATACACGTCCGTGTTTCGTGAGCTTTTGACCTACATGATGGAAGACCCTCGCAACATCACCGCCTGCACGCATCTCTTGTTCTGCGCCAAGAATCTTGAGCGCATCGGCGATCATGTCACCAACATCGCCGAAAATGCGTATTATGTGCTGACCGGCCAGCAATTGCCCGCCAATCGTCCGAAGCAGGACGAGACGGCGATGGCCACGCCGGCCTGATGAGGGTGAACTGCCTATGATCGCGCCACGCATCATGGTCGTGGAGGACGAGGAGCCGCTGGGCGTGCTCCTCCGCTACAACCTCGAATCCGAAGGCTATCAGGTCGAGGTGGTGACACGCGGCGACGAGGCCGAGATCCGCCTGCAGGAAAACGTGCCCGATCTCCTGGTGCTCGACTGGATGGTGCCCGCTGTTTCCGGCATCGAGCTCTGCCGGCGGCTTAGAGTGCGGCCCGAAACCGAGCGGCTGCCGATCATCATGCTGACCGCGCGCGGTGAGGAAAGCGATCGCGTGCGCGGCCTGTCCACCGGTGCCGACGACTATCTGGTCAAGCCATTCTCGACGCCGGAGTTCATGGCGCGCGTGAAGGCGCTGCTGCGCCGGGCCAAGCCGGAAGTGCTGTCCAGCGTGCTCAAGGTCGGCGACATCGTGCTCGACCGCGAGTCGCACCGTGTCTACCGCAAGAAGAGCGAGATCAGGCTCGGACCGACCGAGTTCCGGCTGCTCGAATTCATGATGCGCCATCCCGGCCGCGTGTTCTCGCGCAGCCAACTGCTCGACAATGTCTGGGGCGAGACGATCTATATCGACGAGCGAACCGTCGACGTCCATGTCGGGCGCTTACGCAAAGCGGTCAACAACGGCCGCATGCCGGATGTCATCCGTACCATTCGCGGCGCCGGCTACGCGATCAGGGAAGACTAGGATGCTGCGCGTCGCGCCGTTGCCGGCCATTCAGGCGACATGCTTGCCGGATTTGGCCTGAATGCCCGGCGCGAAAATCTCCTGATCGACGAAGCCGAGCGCGCGCATGGCACAGCCTTCGCGGATCAGCGGCAGCTCGTTGGGCTCGGTGTCGAAGGAGATCGATTTCGAGTGCTGGCCGCCGGCGGTCTGGGCGATCGCTTCGCGCAATGCCGGTTCGATCAAGTCGAAGGCGGCGGCGCTGACGCCGACCATGGCGACGGGTGCCGGATCGATCAGTGCAAACAGGCTGCCGAGGCCGAAGCCGAGCGCCTCGCCGGCCCTGCGATAGGCTTCGCGCTCCGGGCCATCGGTTTCGCGGGCGCGCGCGGCGAGTGCGCGCATATCAGCGTCGCCGATATCGACCGGCTCGGCATCTTCGCTCATCATTTTGGCGCTGCGCCAGATGGCGTAGTTTCCGGCATAGGCCTCGACGCAGCCGCGCCGCCCGCAGCGGCAGAGCGCGCCGCCCGGACGGTGGATCATGTGGCCGAACTCGCCGCCCGAGGAATGGGTGCCGGTGAACAGTTCGCCTTTCAGCACCAGGCCCATGCCGATGCCGTGCGATAAGAGGATGGCGATAAAATTGTCGCGGTAGCGCTCGGGCTGGCGCCATTGCAGCGCCACCGCCATCATGTTGCAATCGTTCTCCATGGTGGCAGGAATGCCGAATTCCGCTTCCAACATGTCGGCGAAGGCAATGTCGGTCAGTGGCGTGATCGGCGACCACAGCATGGCGCGCGCCTGCGAATCGGTGATGCCCTGGATGCCCATGGCAATGCGGGCGATGCTCTGGACATCGAGGTCGGGATCCTCAAGCCGCCGCCGGACGATTGCTACGCATTCGCCAATCAGCTCGTCGCGCGGCTTGGTCAGCGTGTCCAGCCGGCGCTGTTCCTCGGCGACGACGTGGCCGGCATAGTCGATGACGGTGACGGACAGGAAATTGAGCGACAGCACGACGGTCATCACCGCCGCCGCTTCCGGGTTGAGACCAAGGCCCACCTGCGGCCGGCCGCGTTTCAGTGCGCCGGTCTCGCCAGGTTTGCCTTCAATCAGGATGCCTTCTTGAATCAGATCAGACGAGATTGCCGATATGGTCGAGTGGCTGAGGCCGGTGGTCGCCGCAATCTCGGTCCGCGACGGCTGGCCGGCCCGGCGCACGGCCGAAATCACCATCGCACGGTTGCGACGGCGCAGATCGTCGTGGCGGATCCCAACCGACATTTGTTTTCCTCCCGGCCTCCTCGCGCCTCATGATAGTGAAGGCGTTCGACGGCACCAGCCAAATATTGGCAGACGCCGGCAGCCCTGTCATTGTTTATTGCGGACCTCGAAAAAATTCGGCAAGGCCATCAGAATCCATCAGAATCGATGTTGACAGCGCCTTATCGATGTTGACAGCGCCTTATCATTGAACCAGTATTTTTTCGAGGCTCGAAAAAATAGGGCCTCTGTGTGCCGGCCCTCGGGCCAGTTTTGTCGCGCCGCACGCGGCGCAGGGAGGATTATGATGAACAGATTTGCAGCCGCCATGCTGGCGGGTGTCGCCATGTCGCTGGCGCTGATGTCGGTCGCGCAGGCGAAGGACAAGGTCATCGGCGTGTCGTGGTCGAACTTCCAGGAAGAGCGCTGGAAGACCGACGAGGCGGCGATGAAAACGGCGATCGAAGCCGCCGGCGACAAGTACATTTCGGCCGACGCGCAGTCCAATCCCGGCAAGCAGCTGACCGACGTCGAAAGCCTGATCTCGCAGGGCGCCAACTCGCTGATCATCCTGGCGCAGGACGCCTCGGCCATCGGCCCGGCGGTGCAGAAGGCGCTGGACGAAGGCATTCCGGTCGTCGGCTATGATCGCCTGATCGAGAACAAGGACGTCTTCTACCTGACCTTCGACAACAAGGAAGTCGGCCGCATGCAGGCCCGCGAAGTGTTCAAGGCGAAGCCCGAAGGCAACTATGTCTTCATCAAGGGCTCGGGCTCGGATCCGAATGCCGATTTCCTGTTCTCGGGCTCGATGGAAGTGCTCAAGGAAGCCATCGACTCGGGCAAGATCAAGAATGTCGGCGAGGCCTATACCGATGGCTGGCTGCCGGCCAACGCCCAGAAGAACATGGAACAGTTCCTGACCGCCAATGACAACAAGGTCGATGCCGTGGTTGCGGCCAATGACGGCACCGCCGGCGGCGTTGTCGCCGCGCTGACGGCGCAGGGCCTTGCCGGAACGGTTCCGGTCTCGGGCCAGGACGGCGACCATGCCGCCCTGAACCGCATCGCGCTCGGCACGCAGACGGTGTCGGTGTGGAAAGACGCGCGCGAACTCGGCAAGAACGCCGCCGAGATCGCCACGCAGCTTGCCGATGGCAAGAAGACGGGCGACATTGCCGGCGCCAAGGACTTCACCACGCCTGGCGGCAACACCGTCAAGTCGCTGTTCCTGACCCCCGTCGCGATCACCAAGGACAACCTCAACGTCGTCATCGACGCCGGCTGGATCAAGAAGGACGAAGTCTGCACAGGCGTCGCCGCCGGCAGCGTCGCGGCTTGCAACTGATCTCGACGACTTGAAGAAAATGAGGCGCCGCGGCTGTCAAGCCGCGGCGTTTTCTCTACGAGAATTGTGTGTTTCCGCCATCGGCGGCAAACTTCTAGGCTGTGGTCCGGCATCCGCGCCAGACGGCAAGCCGCTGGAGGACATCATGACCGACACGACCTCAAATCCGCAGGCCGATACGGCACGAGCGTCTGAACTCGGCGCGGTCGCCCGGTTCCTGAAAGCGACCGAGCTCGACACGCGCATGCTCGGCATGGTCGGCGCGCTGCTGGTCATCTGGGTCGGCATACATATCCTGTCGGGTGGGCTTTTCCTGACGCCGCGCAATCTTTGGAACCTGTCGGTGCAGACGTCCTCGGTCGCGATCATGGCGACCGGCATGGTACTGGTCATCGTCATGCGCAACATCGACCTTTCGGTGGGCTCCGTCGAAGGCGTGATCGGCATGATCATGGGCGTGGCACAGGCCGAATTCCTGATTCGCGTCATCGGCTTCCAGCTTGGAAACCCCTGGCTCTGGGTCGTCGCGCTTGCCGCCGGCGTGGTGCTTGGTCTGCTGATCGGCGCGTTCCAGGGCTTCATCATCGCCTATATGCAGGTTCCGGCCTTCATCGTGACGCTTGGTGGCCTGCTGGTCTGGCGTGGCATGGCATGGCTCATAACCAGCGGGCGCACGGTCGCGCCACTCGACGCCACCTTCCAGCTGATGGGCGGCGGACCACGCGGCTCGATTGGCGCCGCTGCCAGCTGGATCGTCGGCATCGTCGCCTGCGCGGCGGTCACCTTCGCGCTGCTCAACGGTCGCTCGCAGCGCAAGCGCTTCAGCTTTCCACTGCGCCCAGTCTGGGCCGAGACCCTGCTTGGCGTGGTCGCTTGCGCGGCCATCCTCGGCGCCGTGTGGATCGCCAATTCCTATCCATGGCCGATCGGCATCGTGCGCCAGTACGCACAGCAGAACGGCATCACCGTTCCCGAAGGCGGGCTGTTCATCGCGCATGGCATCGCCATACCGGTGCTGATGGCGGTGATTGTCGGCATCATCATGACGTTCATCACCAAGCGCACGCGTTTCGGCCGCTATGTCTTCGCCATCGGCGGCAATCCGGAGGCAGCGGAACTCGCCGGCATCAACACGCGCTGGGTGACCATGAAGGTGTTCATGATCATGGGTGTGCTGGCTGCAATCAGCGCGGCGATCTCGTCGGCCCGTCTCAATGCGTCAACCAATGCGCTGGGCACACTGGACGAGCTTTTGGTAATCGCGGCCGCTGTCATCGGCGGCACGTCGCTCGCGGGCGGCGCCGGAACGGTGATGGGCGCCATGCTCGGCGCGCTACTGATGCAGTCGCTGCAATCCGGCATGGTGCTGCTCGGCATCGACTCGCCGCTGCAGAGCATTGTCGTTGGCGCTGTCCTGGTCATCGCCGTCTGGCTCGACACCGTCTACCGCAAGCGCGTCTAGGGAGGAACGATTATGGAAAAAACTGCTCCCACCGGTACGCCACTGATCGACATGCGCAACATCTCGATCGCGTTCGGTGGCATTCGCGCCGTCGACGATGCGTCCATCGATCTTTTCCCGGGCGAAGTGGTGGCGCTGCTTGGCCACAACGGCGCCGGTAAGTCGACGCTGATCAAGATCCTGTCGGGCGCCTACAAGCGCGATGCCGGCCAGATCTTGGTCAACGGCCAGGAGGCCTCGATCTCCAATCCGCGCGACGCCAAGAAATACGGCATCGAAACGATCTACCAGACGCTTGCGCTGGCCGACAATGTCGACGCTGCCGCCAACCTCTTCCTCGGCCGCGAACTGATGACCGCGTGGGGGACACTCGACGATGTCGCCATGGAGGCCGAGGCGCGCAAGGTGATGGGCCGGCTCAATCCGCGCTTCCAGCGCTTCAAGGAGCCCGTGATCAAGCTATCGGGCGGCCAGCGCCAGTCGGTGGCGATCGCACGCGCCATCCTGTTCAACGCCCGCATCCTGATCATGGACGAACCGACGGCCGCGCTTGGGCCGCAGGAGACGGCGCAGGTCGGCGAACTGGTAAAGCAGCTCAAGGCCGACGGCATCGGCATTTTCCTGATCAGCCACGACATTCACGACGTGTTCGAGCTTGCCGACCGGGTCTGCGTAATGAAGAACGGCCAGGTCGTCGGCACCGCGCTCACCACCGATGTGACGCAGGACGAAGTGCTCGGCATGATCATCCTGGGAAAGTGCCCGCCCGGCGCCATTCCCGGTCCGGGTGCGCTGAAGATCGCGGCCTGAGACCACGCTATCGTCAGCTGTCATGTTCACTGATGCTCGAGATCGATAAGCCGGCTAAATATGCATGATATGCCAGCTGTCATTATGGCTTGGCCGCGCCATTGTCTTGCCGCGGCGACTTGCCCATAAAGGTCCCGAACCGTCCATGGGCCTGCGTTGAAGAAGTTTTTCCCGATCCTTGCCTTCATTGCCGTTGCACTGATCAGCCTGACGATGGCGGGCTTCGCCTATTTCGCGACCCAGGAAGCGGCGCGCATCAAGTTCGAGGCGACGGCCGACGACGCGCTCAACCGCATCGAAAGCCGTATCGATCTGCATCTGTCACTGCTGCGCTCGACGCAGGCGCTGTTCGACGCCCGCAATGGCGAGATTTCAGGTAGCGAATTCAAGGCCTTCTTCAGCGCCCTCGATGTCGATAACAATTTCGCCGGCCTGCGCGGCATCGGCTATCTCAGGCTGGCCAAGACCGGTGACGAAGCGGCGGTCGAGCGCGACATGTTGCGCGACCGCGGCGCCGCCCACACGGTCTATCCGGACACGACACAGCCATGGCGCACGCCCGTCGTGCTGTTCGAGCCGCTCGACCCTGCCAACGAATCCACCATCGGCTACGACATGTTCACCGAGCCGGTGCGGCGCGAGGCGATCGAAAAAGCGATGGCCGATGACGCACAGCACGCAAGCGGTCTGGTCCAGCTCGGCCAGGACACTGGCGCGGCGCAGACCTTTACCGGTTTCCTGGTCTTCGTCAGGCTCAATGTCGAAACCGCGCCGGATGGTATCAATGCGTCCAGATCATCGACATCAGGCCTTCTCTACGCGGCCTTCCGCGCCCGCGACCTGTTCCAGACCGCGCTCAGCCGCACGCCTTTGCTGCCGGTCAACACCGCGGTCTATGACGGCACGGCCGACGCCGACAATCTTCTGTTCCAGTCGGAAACGCCGCCGGTTGCGAGCTTTGGCGACAGGCTGTTGGTGACGCGCAAGATCATCGTCGCCGGTCGGCCGTGGACGGTGCTGTTTCGGCCGACAAGTGCATTTTCGCAACCGTCCTCGCGCGCCATTCCGGTCATGCTCGGGCTGTTCGGCCTGCTTCTGGCCGGGGCCATCGCGTTGGTGGCGCGCTACCAGGAGCGCGCCTACGACGCCAAGTCGCTGCTGCATGAAACGACGGAAAAAAGCCTGCTCGAAAAGGATTTGATGCTGCAGGAGATGAAGCATCGGATCAAGAATTCGATCACGCGGGTGCTGGCGATTGCGCGCCAGACGGCAGCGCAAGCAACCGACGTGAAGGAGTTCTCAACTTCCTTCTCAGCCCGCCTGCAGGCAATGGCGGCTTCCCAGGATATGCTGACGCGTTCGCGCTGGCAGAAGGCCGATCTTGGCGACCTGCTGCGCATCGAGCTCGGCCAGGTGTTCGGCAAGGAGCTTCCGGAAGGGATATTGTCAGGGCCTCAGGTGCTGCTCGACGAGAGGACGACGCAGGCGCTTGGCCTGACCTTTCACGAACTGGCGACGAATGCGCTGAAATATGGCGAGGCCGGCAATTCCGTGGGTGCGCTCAAGGTCGACTGGTCGTTCGAGGGGCGCGGGTCCGAGCGGATGCTGGTTCTGAACTGGCGCGAGGCCGGGCAGAAGGAACTCGAAGCGCCGGCGAAGACCGGCTTCGGCACCAAGCTGATCGACCTCAATGTCACGCGCGAATTGCGCGGCACGATTGCCCGAGATTTTCGCATCGATGGGCTTACGGTGGAAATCAGGATCCCGCAGCCTGATGCAGTCAAACAAACGGAGACCGGCTGACCGGTCTCCGTCGCGATTGTCTGACGCTTTTGAAGCGGATCAGCAGCGAGCGGTGTAGAGCCGGCCGCGATTGTCGCGATACTGGCAATAGCCGTTGCGCAGGTTGCGCACCAGCAGGCCGGAACCGGCGCCAACGGCTGCGCCGATCAGCGCACCCTTGCCGCCGCCGATCAGTCCGCCGGCCAAAGCACCGACACCGGCGCCGACACCGACATCCTGCTCGGTCGTGCTGCAGCCGCTGACGGCGACCACCGCAACCATGGCAATAATCAATTTCCGCATAGAATCTCTCCTCACTTTTGTCCTCACTTTAGTAAGCTCCAGCCGCTATTTAGCACGAAACAGCAGCCTTTGCCCGCTCGATCTTATTGTTGGCTAAGAGAGTCTTTTTCGCGGCGCGTGGCGTTCGACGCGACCACGACACTGGAAATCTGCAAAGACGCGTCGAGGGTGCCGTCCGGGCGCACGTTCCAGACGATCTGGTCGTAATCATCTTCCAGCGCGGGGTCGACCGTAAGACATTTGGCAACGACGTGCTCGGCCTGACCCTGCACGTCGCCGGCAGCGAATGGACGTTCTGCCGTGCATGCTTCGGCGGTTTCGAAAACACTGACCGGCACCGGCAGTTCACGGCATTCGGTCATGTTGTTCGAACAGCCAATTACCAAAAGCAAAGCGGCGATGTGTTCCACGGCGACACGTCCTCTCGCCATAAGAACGGTCCACAGCCGTCAAAGTTCCTGTGCCGAAAGGGGCGTTAATAATTGGTCGGCTACGAGCTGGACAGTTTCTGAGCCAGGCTGCTTGGGAGCAGCGTGAACCTGAGCATCTGGCTCAGACCAATTGCGACGCCACGATCAGCACAACAGCGGCGACGAGCGCGACAGCGGCGACGCGAAGCAAGGGATGCCAGGCGTGCTGCAAAGGCGAGGCTGAAGCGTCAGGATCCTGAAAGCCGCTCATCGACACCCGGGCGGCCTGCTCCAGCCTGTTCATATCGGCAACCGTCATGATCATTCCTCCCATACTCGCGTTGCAGGCTGCGGCCGAAACATCGGTTGAATCGGTCAAGATCCAGCAATCTCTGGGAACCACAGCATCGGATTTTATGGTGAACAGCCGGTTAAGGAATCCCGCCGCTCATTCGGTTTCGAAATTGCCGTGCGGAACGACGAGGCGATATTCGAGGCGGTCACTGGTGATCTCCAGCGTCGCCGTGCCGTTCAGCGATGCCGGCACGACACGTTCGAGGGCAACGCTGCCGAAGCGTTTCTCGGTGCGCCTGTTATCATTGGCGACAATGGCCTCGACCCAGGTCAGCGACAAAGCCGGCTTGTCTGCGGCCTCTGCGACGTTCGACAGATCGGCGGTTACCTCGACAAAGCCGTCCGGCCGCGCCAGGGCGCCGTAGCTGAATGAATTGACGGCGAGTTCGTGCATGGCCAGGCCGATATGAATGGCCGCGTTGGGATTGAGGTAGGGGTTGACGCCATTGAAGCGCAGGCTCTGCGCGGGATCGGCGCCGTAGCGAACGACCTGGCCGCGGATAAGCTCGCGAAGTGCTGCACCCCGCCAGTTCGACGACGTCACCAGGTCCTGCGAGGAAGCCAGTGACTGCAGGCGGCCGCGAAAGCGCTTCAGGAAATCGTCCGGTGTCTCGGAATAGCGGCCGGTCTGGGTGGCAATACTCTGGATGATAGCCAACAGGTTCTTGGAGCGGTGGCTGACTTCGCGCAACAGCGTCTTCAGCGTCTGTTCGCGGCGTTTCTGCTCGGTGGTTTCCACCATCGTGGTGACGACGCCCTGCACGTCGCCGCGATGGCCCCGATCGGCATCGACCCATACCTGGAACCAGCGCATGCCATCACCGGTGGGAACACTCAGTTCAAGGCGTTCCGGATTGCCGGAAGCGATCACATTGCTTTTGGCGGCGGCGATTTGCTCAGCTTGCGCCGGTGGCAACGCGCCGTTGCTGTCGGCTGTGTCTGAAACCCACGGCGCACGCATGTTGCGGGCCCATACAGTCTTCAATTCACGATCCTGATAGAGGACGGAAATGCCGGCATTGTGCAGAGCGTGAAGCAAGGCCCGGCCAAGCTGCATTCCGCTTTCAGCCGGGTGCAGTGCGATCACCTCGTCGCCCTGTCCGCTCTCGCCTCCGCCAATGGAACGCATCAATCACCTGTCCACCTGATCAGGACCGAACGATTCACTTGGACTCAGTTCCTGAGTAGGTCCCCAGAAAAGGTCCGCCGGACGATGTCCCGTTGGAGGACATCGCCCGGCGGTGGCTGGAAACCGTTTGAGGGGTGCGGCTTCCAGTGTTCTTCGCCCGCTCCTACGATGCCCGTCTGAACAGGCCGGCCAGAAGCGAGATGACGAGGAAGGCGAGAAAGATGAAGAACAATATTTGCGCGATACCGGCCGAGGTACCGGCGATGCCGCCGAAACCAAGCGCGCCGGCGATGATCGCCACGACGAGAAATACGAGCGCCCAGTAGAGCATGATCTGTCTCCTTCCGATACTGGATCAAGAACGTGAGTGATTGCTGTTTGTTCCACCATTTGCCGAAAAAGAAGGTCTTTGGAAGAGGCCCGGACGCGAATTGATTCGCGCGCGTGAGCGCCATACGGCGCGACGGGCAGCCGCCGATCGCCGGGTTAGGCGATCGCCAGTGCCGCCAACGCTGCGAGGCGGCGAAAAGTTGGAGATTGAAGGCCCTACTTCACGCGGCGGCCTTGGCCTGCCGGTCGAAGAACAGCGCTTGGCTGATCAGCGCCTTGACCATGTCGGGATTGAACGGCTTGGTGACGAGGAAGGCCGGTTCAGGCCGCTCGCCGGTCAGCAGACGTTCGGGGAAGGCGGTGATGAAGATTACCGGCACCGAAGTCGACGACAGGATTTCGTTGACCGCATCGATACCCGAGCTGCCATCGGCAAGCTGAATGTCGGCCAGCACCATCTTCGGCCTTGTCTTGGCGAACATCGCCACCGCCTCGGTATGGGTGCGCGCGGTTCCGACCACGTGGTGGCCGAGGCTCTCGACCATTTCCTCGATGTCCATGGCGATCAGCGGCTCGTCCTCGATGATCAGCACATCGGTCGCCACCTGGCGAGAGATCTCGTTGCTCGCCTGGGCAAGCAGTTCGGAAAATTCCCTGGCGTCGACATCGAGAATTTCAGCTGCCTCGTCTTCGCCGAAGCCTTCGACCGCGACCAGCAGGAAAGCCTGGCGTGGCCGTGGCGCAATGGCGTTCAGATTGGCGGCGGCGCGCTGCTCCCATGCCGATTGCGCCTGCTCCTGCGGAACGCGGATGGCAATGGAGGTGAACAGTTTGGCGAATACCTTATAGAGCGCGATGCGGTCGCTTGACGCTTGCGGGAAGATGTCGACGTCGGCGATGATGGCTTCGAGCATCGCGGCTACCAGCGCATCGCCACTCTCCTGCGATCCGGATACGGCGCGTGAAAAGCGGCGCAGGAACGGCAGGTGCGGAGCGATGGTTGCGGAAAGGCTCATGGTAGACGTCTCCCTCAGATGACGTGATTGCATAGATTGCAGGTCAAGCTGATTGCAAGCCCCAACATCCAAACGCGGGTTTTGCGAAAAAGTTCCGACACTTGTGGAACGAAACTGCACGGGCGACGTTTGTGGTGCGATGGGCAACCAGACGAGGGGGCCGCTTTGCGTTGTGTAATGGGGCGGCTCGGGGCGCTGGATTTAAGGGCGAAATGAAGGACATGAATAAAGAAACGCTGGCTGGCGCCGCTGACAGGCGCCGGGCCAATTCCGGCGACCCGCTCGGGGCGAATTCGGAAATTGGCCGTAAACTCAAACAGTATTATGACGAGCTGGTCTCGGACAATGTGCCGGATCGCTTTGCCCAGTTGCTCAGCCAACTGGAAAAGGCCGAACCCGCACAGAAGAAGGACTGAGGCATGGCAGCTGTCTCACAAGGGTTCAAGACCGACCTGCTCGGCTCGATCCCGAGCCTGCGGGCCTTTGCCGTGTCGCTGACGCAGAATGCCGACAAGGCCGACGATCTGGTGCAGGAGACGCTGGTCAAGGCTTGGGACAAGCATGAGAGCTTTCAGCCCGGCACAAATCTCAAGGCATGGCTGTTCACCATCCTGCGCAACGAGTTCTATTCCCAGATGCGCAAGCGCGGCCGCGAGGTGCAGGACAGCGACGGCATCATGACGGCCAGGCTTGCCGTTCATCCGGCTCAGCACGGCCAGCTTGACCTCAAGGATTTTCGCGGCGCGCTCGAGCAACTCCCCGAGGACCAGCGCGAAGCCATCATCCTCATCGGCGCTTCAGGCTTTTCCTATGAAGAGGCCGCCGAAATCTGCGGCTGTGCGGTCGGAACGATCAAGAGCCGGGTCAGCCGGGCCCGCACACGGTTGCAGGAGATCCTCAAAATCTCCGGCGAAGACGAATACGGGCCGGACGCGATCTCGTCCCAGGTGACGGGTTCAAACGCTGCCTGACGGCGGAGGCCCCGTTTGCGGGCCTGGGCTCTCTACACATACGCATCGAAGATATCTCAGACTGGCGCGCGGCCGCAGGCCGCCGCCAGAGCCTCGACGAGATCGGTCCCCGAATAAGGCTTGGTGACCAGGCGGATGCCGGGAAAAGACCCTTTGATCTCATCGGGGTCCGAATAGCCGGAGGCAAAGACAAACGGCAGGCCCGATTGGCGCAACCGCGCGGCGAAATCGAGTGTGGACGTTCCGCCCAGCATGAGGTCCACGATAGCGGCGTCGAACTCGCCAACGACCTTCTGCTCATCGATCTCGGCCAGAGCGCGGGCAATCACTACGTCGTTCGCGCCATGGTCGCGGCAAAGCTGCTCGACATCCATGGCGATCAGGAATTCATCCTCCAAGACAAGAATTCGCAATCCCTCAAGCAATGGCGGCACTTGGCAATCTCTCCTCAATTCTTGCAGCATCGGGTACAGTGACTCCAGTCAACCGCATCGCGGACCTTGGGGGATCGGTCAGGCCTTAATCCGAAAAGTTCGCCCACCGGCTCTACTCCACAAGCGAGCTTCGAATTCGCCTCAGTGGAGTGTAGCGAGTCATGATCGCTATTTGCCATCCTGTCATTTAAAAAAGACATGCCGTCGGCAGCGGAACCGCGGCCTTACAAGGCGTAGCACTCAGTCTCTGGCAAGAGACTTTCGAAAGAGGGATCGAAATGTCTGGCCAGAATGGTCGTTCGTTTTCCAGCCGTCAGTACCCATGCGAGATCTGCCCGCTTCGGCCATTGCCGGTGTTCCGGGAATTCGAGAAGCAGGAGCTTGCCTATGTCAGCATGTTCAAGAAGGGCGAACTGGCCGTCGACAAGGGCGCCACAGTGCTGGTCGAAGGCAGCCAAAGTGCTCATCTCTACACCGTGCTTTTCGGGCTGGGCCTTCCGCTACAAACTGTTGTCGGACGGCAGGCGCCAGATCCTGAACTACTCCATGCCCGGCGATCTTATCGGGCTGCAGGGCAGCCTGATGGGCGAAATGCAGCACTCGGTCGAGGCGCTGTCGCCCATGCTGTTGTGCGTCTTCGAGCGTGAAAACCTGCACGAGCTCTACCGCAACCATCCGGGCCTTGCCTAGACATTACCTGGCTGGCGTCGCGCGAGGAGCGCATGCTGGACGAGAACCTGCTCAGCGTCGGCCGGCGTACGGCGGTCGAGCGCACCGCCTATCTCATTGCCTTCATCGCCAGCCGCGCGGCGGCAGTCGGGCTCAACGGCAAGGCGCCGGTGCAAATCCCGATTACCCAGCAGCATGTCGCCGATACGCTCGGCCTGTCGCTGGTCCACACCAACAAGACGATCCGCAAGCTCATCGATCGCAAGCTGATCGCCTGGCGCGACGGCGGTTGCGAAGTGATCGATGGGGAGGGGCTGAAGGATCTCGCGCGCTGGGAGGGCCTAAGCGAAGGCCGTCGGCCGCTGATCTGACAGGCAGGCCTCCATCTGGGGCTGGACTCGCACTTGCAAACACCCTTTCATGGATACGGTCTCCGATTTCGGAACCATGACGTGTGTCGGGCGTTTGAAGCCAAGCAAACGCAAGGAGTTTAGAATGGCAACTGCCGCAGGAAAAACCGCCAACGAAAGTCAGACGAACGCCGACCTCGAAGCCGACATTCGGCAGTTGAAGGCGGATATCGAAAAGTTGACCAAGCAATTGGCCAAGACCGGCGAACATGGTTACGGCACGGCGCGGCGCGCTGCTGCCGAAGGCGTCGACCAGTTGCGCGCCCAGGGTGAAGCCGTCTTCGACAGCCTGCGTGGCAACGCCAAGGATCTTGAGGCCCAGATCACGGCCAATGTGCGCGAGAAGCCAGTTACTTCACTGGCGATCGCGGCCGGCGTCGGCTTCCTGTTTGCGCTTCTTGCCCGGCGCTAGTTTCGACAGAGATGGGCATGCTGGCACCGCTTATCTCGGCCTTGGCCTCGGGTGAAGCCATTGCCGCCATGCGCCGCGCGCGCACGGCGGCAATCGTCTACGGGTTCGCCGCCGTCGCTGCCCTGTGCGGCCTCGGGTTTCTCCTGGGGGCGGCCTACATCTGGGCGGCTGACCGTTATGGCTCGATGGCCGCCTGTCTCGGCTTCGCGGCTGGTTTCCTGGTACTGGCCGGGCTTATCGTGCTCATTCATCAACTTGCGGCTGGAACGCGTGCGCGCCGACGTGCGCGAAGGCGCAATGCCGACCTGAAGGCGCTCGGTATCACCGCGGCGCTTGCCGTGCTGCCGGCCTTGCTCAAGGGGAAAGGCGGGAAGGGCGTCATTCTCGGCCCGATGATCGCGCTCGCGGCCTATGCCATCTACCGTGAGAACGTCAAGCCGGACCGGGGCGATCCGGACAGCGAAGCCGACTAAAGCGCGCGCGCTGATACGCTGTTCCCGGGAAAACCGCTTCGCACTTCTGAAATTGCTTTAAGCCGGCAGATCTTCAAGCGGCATCGATATTTCGGCGAACACGCCTTCGCTGCGGAATTCGTGGGTCACTTCGCTCGATAAAACCTTGGCGAGGCTGCGGCGGATCAGGATAGAGCCGAAGCCCTGGCGTTCCGGCGGGTCGACTTTCGGCCCGCCGCTTTCGCTCCAGGTCAGCACAAGGCGGCGCGCGCCTTTCTTGCCCGCCGCCTTCCAGTCGACATCGACCTTCCCCGAGCCAACCGACAGCGATCCGTATTGCAGCGCGTTGCTGGCCAGTTCGTGCATGATCAGGCCGAGCCCCACCGCCTGGTCAGGCGAAAGCAGCAGCTCCGGACCGGAGATCACGATGCGCGGCCGTTCTGCCGAATCGAACGGCTTGACCTCGATCTGCATCAGTTCGCGAATACCGATGCCGCGCCATTCGCGATCCGACAGCAGGTTATGGGCAGCGCCCAGCGCCTGCAGCCTGGCGCCGAAGGCTTCCAGGAATTCGCTTGGGCGGCGAGCGTGGCGAACGGTCTGCGTCGCCAGCGCCTGCACCGTCGCCAGCGTGTTCTTGACCCGATGGTTGAGTTCGCGCAGCAGCAGCCTTTGCCGGTCCTCGCCGAGCTTGCGTTCCGAGATGTCGTAGTTGACGCCAAAGATAAGCGTCGGCTTGCCTTCGCCGTCGCGCTCGATGACGCGGCCGCGGGTGACTATCCAGCGCGGCGGATCGAAGCCTTTGACACGGTATTCGCCGAAATAGTCGTCGCTGCCGGTCAGGGCATCGCGAAAGCGCGTCTCGGTCTGGTAGACGTCGCGCGGGTCGATGGCGGCCAGAATGTCGCGCGCCCGCAGCCGGTTCGAACGCGGCAGGTTGAACAGCTCCGACAAACGCACGTCGCATTCGATCATGTCGGTGCGGATATCCCAGGCCCAACTGGCGAGCGAGGCGGCGTCGAGCGCTATGGCTCGGCGCTTTTCCTCCTGCGCCAAAGCAGCCGTGGCAATGGCGCCGCTGCGGGTGGCGTCCTTGAGGGTAAACAGGCTGGCGGCGAGGCTGGCCAGCGATTTCAAATGATCGAGCGCGGCAGCGGACGGAAATTCATGCGGCTCCCGGTCGAGTACGCACACCGTGCCGACGCGCGCGCCGGCGACCACCATCGGCGCGCCGACATAAAAGCGGACATGGTGTTCGCCGGTGACCAGCGGATTGCGGGAGAAGCGAGGGTCGATGCTGGCATCCGGCACCACCATCGGCTCGTCGCCGGCGGCAATGGTATGGGCGCAGAACGATATGTCGGTCGCGGTTTCGGTCTCGTTGAAGCCGACACAGGATTTGAACCACTGTCGTTCGGTGTCGAGCAGCGTGACGAGCGCGATCGGCGCCTGCATCACGGCTGCGGCAACGTCGGTGATGTGATCGAAGTCGGGATCGGAGTCGGTGTCGATCGCGTCAAGCCCGTGCAGTACGGCAAGCCGCTCCGGCGCCGCCACGGCGCGGCGGACCTCAACCGGCAAACCAGCCTGCTTCGCCACCTTGCTATCCACCAAGCCCCCTCGCTTGCAGGCCCCACCCGCGGTGGCGCGCATCTTGCGCGGCCGTCGCGCGCCGGAACTTTTGTAGCAAGCAATCGTTACCCCACCATGTTTCGCCGGCGATGGTTTCATCGACCATGCCGGTTGCACGATAGGAACGCCGCCAATGACCAAGATCGCCCCTGAAAACAAAGCCCGTCAGGGGCGCTGGGGTTGGCACGGCCTGCGCATATTGGTCGCCGCGTTGCTCCTGGCTTTTATTGCTTGGGGAGCGGCCGAGATTTATGGCCAAAAGATAGATCCAGATACCCCTGAAAGCCAAGGGCAGCCCACCGGCCAGACCGCGCCGGCCAACCAGAGCTCGCCAGCCGGCGAGGGGCAGTCGGGCGGCTAGGGTTTTCCGCGTCATTCGTAATCGCATCAGGCGGCCTTCGCCTGGGCGGCTTGCGCCGGAACCAGGACGTTCAGTGCTCCAGGGTGGATCTGGATTGTCGTTTCGCGCTCCAGCTTGACCAGTTCGCCGTCGATGACGGCGCCGAATTTCTTGCTCCCGGTATGGATCTTCACGATTGCCTTGTCGGCCTGATGAGTTTCGACATGATCGCTGTCGCGCCACCTGCCTCGAGCCATGTCGAAGAGCGCCCTGACCAGCTCGCCACGCTGCCGCGCCACGGTGACATAGATGCCGAGCACGCCGCCGGCAGGATTGTCGGCATAAGGCAGATGGCCTTCGCCAAACAGATTGTTGGAAATGCCGATGCCGCTGATGCGGGTCACGATCTCGGCTTCGCCGACCGTCAATGTCACCTTCATGGCGGGAGGATTGTTGATCGTCGTCCAAGCGGCCTTGGCCGAAGCGCGAATCTTTCCCAAGCGCGAGGCGAATTCCATATTGTCGCGCAGCTTCACCATCCTGGCGTGCAGGCCGATCGAGAACTGATGCACGAACGGCCGGCCATTCGCGCTCGCGATATCGACCGCCATGATCTCGCCGTCGGCAAAGGACTTCAGCGCGCCATCGATGGTCTGCGGAATTCCAAGGCCGCGGGCGAACAGGTTCATTGTTCCTGCAGGCAGGACGGCCAGCGCCTTCTTGCCATTCATCAGCCGCCCCGCGGCGGCCGAAATGGTGCCGTCGCCGCCACCGGCCAGCACGACGTCGATGTCGCGCCGCGCGGCGACCTTGTCGAGCGCCGCGACAATCTCCTTGCCGGCGACGATGTCGATCTCGATGGAGTGACCAGCCGCCTCGAGCGTCTGGCGCATCCGGTCGGTTAGCGCTGAAAGATCGGTGGTCCGCAAGGTGCCGCCGTCCCGGTTCAGCACCGCTGCAAATCGCATGCCCCACTCCGTATTCTTTTTAGCGGCCGGAATGCCAGCCGCAGGCTGAAACGGGCAAGCTTGGCAAAGGTTCCATCGGCCGGGCGGGAATGTCGGGCGATTCCGCGGACTTGCCCAGGGTATTTCGATGCTCCCGTTTTTTCGGAACAAGCGCCTTGTCACAACGTTGTGATCCCATTGGATGCGCCGCCTTCGGTCTCCCGGCAAGTGGTTTGCCGATTGCGGCGCGCATGAGATCACGCAAGAGGAGACTTAATCATGATCCGCACACTGTTCGCGACGACTGCACTCGCAACGCTGATCGCTACCGGTGCGTTTGCGCAGTCAACGACGGCCCCGGCGACGACCCCAGCGCCGGCTGAAGCCCCTGCTACCATCGCGCCGGCGCCGCAACAGGCCGACGGCGCGCTGATGACCAATATCATCGGCGAGTCCGTCTACAATGGCACTGGCGACGATGCGCAGAAGATCGGTGACGTCAGCGACGTCGTCCTCGATGAAAACGGCCAGGCGAAATCCGCCATTATCGGCGTTGGCGGCTTCCTCGGCATAGGCAGCAAGAACGTCGCCTTCGACTACGGCAAGTTGCAATGGGTCGAGAGGAATGGTGACCGCTGGCTCGTCGCCGAGACGACGAAAGAAGCGTTGACGGCGCTGCCCGATTTCGACCGCAAGCCCTACGATCCGGCCCCGGCCACTGCTTCCACGGCGCAGAACGACCCGCAGAAGCCGGTTGATCTCAACGCCGCGCCGTCAGAACCGGCGGTGAAACGCGCTGACGGCAATCTCGCAACCAACATCATCGGCGAGAATGTCTACAATGGCACTGGCGACGATGCCCAGAATATCGGCGACGTCAACGACATCGTGCTGACCAAGGATGGCAAGGCGCAGTCGCTGGTGATCGGCGTCGGCGGCTTCCTTGGCATGGGTGAAAAGAATGTCACCTATGATTTCGCCAAGGCGCAGTGGGCCGAAAAGAACGGCGATCGCTGGCTGGTGGCGCAGACCACCAAGGAGGAACTGCAGGCGCAGCCTGATTTCGACCGCAAGCCCTATGATCCGGCGCCGGTGACGACAACCTCCGACGCAACGCAGCCGACTGCTCCCGCTGCCCCGACGGCCGTTGCACCGGCTGACAATGCTCAGCCAGCGGACAAGACCGCGGAAGCTCCGGCCGGTACAAAAGCCACCGATCCGACGCAAACGGCAGCGATCGACAAGTCGACACTGACCGAAATGCCGGTCGGCAACATCAGAGGCGACGACCTGAAGGGCACCACCGTCTATGGCGCCAACGACGCCAAGGTCGGCGAGATCGGCGACGTCGTGCTCACGCCCGACAGCAAGCCGGATGCCGTCATCATCGATGTCGGCGGCTTTCTAGGCATCGGCGCCAAGGAGGTCGCGGTCGGCATGGACAAGCTCAAATTCATGACCGACAAGGACGGCAACAAATATCTCTACACCAACTTCACCAAGGAGCAGCTGCAGGCGCAGGCTGCGTATGACAAGGGCAGCTATGCCGAGAAGCGCGACCAGCAGCGGATGATGGTACAGTAAGGGAATAGGCAGTAGGGATTGGGCAGTAGGCGAAACCGAGTGACGAGGCAATCAGGCCGCCAGAACATTCTACTGCCTACTGCCTACTGCCTACTGCCTACCACATATCCACCACCCCTTCGTCCGTCAGCTCTGCAAGCGCCAACGACTGGTCAAGATGCTCGGCGCGCCAGGCAAGCAGTCGCTCGGCAAATTCAAGCCGCACGCTGAGATAGGCCGGGTCGGCGGCAACGTTGGCCAGTTCGCCCGGATCCTTCTGCATGTCGAAGAGCAGCGGCGGCAGGCCGCCGCCGAAATGCACGTATTTGAATTTTTCCGTACGGATGACGGCGAGGTTGCACTGGCGCGAGCCGATGCCGAAATGCCGTTCGGCCTCACCGCTGGCAATCGAGCGGAAGTCGAACTCCCAATGCGCCGCGTCGCGCCAATCCTTAGGCGGTTCATCTTGCAGGAACGGTTTTAGCGAGCGGCCGTCGAGATGCAGCTGGGCGTCGGCGTCCAGCAGATCGAGCAAGGTCGGGAAGATGTCGACGGCCTCGGTGAAGTGGTTGACGGTCGAGCCGGCTGCATTGCCGCGTCGTGGGTCGCGCACGATCAATGGGATGTGATAGCTGCCGTCGAAGAAGCCGCCTTTGCCCAGCATGAAATGGTCGCCCATCATCTCGGCGTGGTCCGAAGTCAGCACGATGATGGTGTCATCCCATGCATTCGCCGTCTTGATCGCTTGCCAGATGCGGCCAAGCTGCGCGTCGACCTCCGAGATCATGCCGTAATAGATCGCGCGGATGGCCCGGATGTTGTCGTCGCCCCAGTCGCGCACGTGGCCGTCGGTGCCGGGGCGAAAGCTTCTCCGCTTCTGGCGACCAAGGTCGTAAGCCACATAGGGATGCCTTTGCGCCTCAGCCTGCCAAGTCTCGGCACGGCGGAAGGGCGGTCCGTCCGCCGGATCATACAGCGTGTTGTAGGGCTGCGGTACGACAAAGGGCGGATGCGGGCTGATGAAGGAGACATGCGCGAACCATGGCGCATCCTGTTCGTCCAGCCAGCGAATGAATTCGCCGGCAAGAAAAGCGGTCGGCGTCTCGTCCCTGGAATAGACAGGCGGCGCGCTGGTCACGGCGTCGCCCGCTTCCCCGCCCACGGGGCGGTGAATGCCGGGAGAGCCGGCGCTGGTGTCGACGCCACGTGCCTTCAGCCATGACAGCCATGGTTTCTGATGCTCAGGAAGGAACCGGCGAACGCTGAAGCCGGGCAGCACGCCCTCATAGCTTTTCAGCCGGGGATCGCCCGGCGCCATCGTGCGCGGATCGGGCGAGACGTCGGTGTAGCCGAACAAAGTCGGATCATAGCCGAGGGCGCGTGCCGAAAGCGCCATGTTGCCATGGCGGGCGTCGAGCGGCGTGCCGTTGCGGCAGACGCGATTGTTCATCTGGTAGAGGCCGGTGTAGAGGCACGCGCGGGCCGGCGAGCAGGGCGCCGCGCCGCCGTAATGCCGCATGAAAAGGACGCCTTCGGCGGCGAGCGCATCGGCATTCGGCGTCTTCACCACGGGATGGCCGGCAGCCGACAGGCAATCGCCCCGCCATTGGTCGCAGGAGATCAATAGGATGTTCGGGCGTCTGCTTTTCGCGGCCAATGCTCTATCCTGTCACGTCGGGAAGACGTTCAATGAACCGGAATTTGGCGGCAGCGCAAGCCTGTCAGTCTTGCTTAAATGGTGAACGAAAATTTCCTGCTGTTCACTATTAGGATACAGTCCATTCTGAGTTTGCCGCCTTTGCCATTGCCGGGCGGCCACTCATATAGGCGTGGACAGCGGCAAGAGCCGCAAACCGAAGGGAAGGAGCAAGACAATGCTCGACCAGATCAAGGGCCTGCATCACGTGACGTCGATGGCCGGCGATGCGCGCCAGAACAATGATTTCTTCACGCACAAGCTCGGCCTGCGCCGGGTCAAGAAGACCGTCAACTTCGACGCGCCAGATGTCTATCACCTCTATTATGGTGACGAGCACGGTACGCCCGGCTCGGTGATGACCTATTTTCCGTTCCCGGACATTGCCAGGGGCCGCCATGGCGTCGGGGAAGTCGGTACCACGGCCTATTCGGTGCCGGCCGGCACGCTCGGCTATTGGGAAAAGCGCTTCGCCGATGAAGGCGTTGCGGGTGTCTCCCGCGAAGAGACGTTCGGCGAGAAGCGGCTGGCCTTCGCCGGTCCCGACGGCGACGGTTTCGCGCTGGTCGAAGACAAAGCGGACAGCCGCGCGCCATGGTTGAAAGGCGGCATTCCTGCTGATGAGGCGATACGCGGCTTCCACTCGGTCTCGCTCAGATTGAAGGATGGTGGCGCCACGGAAGAGCTGTTGAAGTTCATGGGCTATGAGCAAGTGGACAAGTCCGGCAGTGTCAGCCGGCTCGCCATCAAGAACGGCAACGGCGCTGATGTCGTCGATATCGAATCGCTGCCTACCGCGGCCTTTGCCAATCTCGGCGCCGGCTCGGTCCACCATGTCGCCTTCTCGGTGGAGAACCGCGCCCAGCAGCTCGAAGTGCGCAAGGCGCTGATCGATACGGGTTATGGTGTGACGCCGGTGATCGACCGCGACTATTTCTGGGCGATCTACTTCCGAACGCCGGGCGGCGTGCTGTTCGAAGTCGCCACCAATGAGCCGGGCTTCGACCGCGACGAGGACACCGCCCATCTCGGCGAGGCGCTGAAACTGCCGACGCAGCACCAGCATCTGCGGCCCTATCTTGAAGAACATCTGCAGAAGCTGGAAGGCTGAGACGATGAGCAAGGAAGCTTACATCCATAAGGCGCTGCCGGGTTCGCCCGGCGGCCCGCTGCTCTTCGTCTTTCACGGCACCGGCGCGGACGAGAGCCAGCTGCTGTCGCTCGGGCGCGACCTCGCGCCACAGGCGACGATCGTATCGCCGCGCGGCGATGTTTCCGAGCATGGTGCGGCGCGTTTCTTCCGCCGCACCGGCGAGGGCGTCTACGACATGGACGACCTCGCGCGGGCGACCGCCAAGATGGCCGGTTTCATCAAGGCGCAGGTGGCGGCGGCAAGACCATCTTCGGTCTTGGGTCTCGGCTATTCCAACGGCGCCAACATCCTGGCGTCGGTAATGTTCGCCGCGCCCGAGCTGTTCGATGCGGCGGTGCTGATGCACCCGCTGATCCCGTTCGAACCGCAGGTGCAGGGCAGCCTTGCCGGACGCCGCATCCTGGTCACCGCCGGCAAACGCGATCCGATTTGCCCGCCCAACCTGACGTCGCGGCTGGAAGCCTGTTTGCGTGCCGATGGCGCCGATGTCACAGTGGAGTGGCACGATGGCGGCCACGAAATTCGGCCCAACGAGATCGAAGCGGCGAAGCGGCTTTTTGCCGATGCGCCGGTTGAAGGAGCAAGCGATGCCTGACCAGTTACCTGAGATCGAACTCGAGGACCGCGGCTCGAAGGGACGTTATGTCCTGCGCGGGCCCGGTGGCGCCGAGGCGGAAATGACCTTCACCAAGATCGGCGAGCACCAGATCATCATCGATCACACCGAAGTGCCGGACGTGTTTCGCGGCCAGGGCGCCGGCCTTCGGCTTGTCACACGCGCCGTCGAGGACGCGCGGGCAGTGGGCAAGAAGATCATCCCGCTCTGCCCCTTCGCCAACGCCCAGTTCCGCCGCCATCCGGAATGGGCGGATGTGCTGAAGCAATAGACCTTTTTCCCTTCTCCCCTTGTGGGGTGAGTTGCCGGTCGCCGAAGGCGAATTCATCGTGCCGGTGGCACGATGAAAGGCCGGCGAACGCCGGGACGCTGCGAAGCAGCGGGGACCCGGCAGGTGGTCGGAGTCGCTCAGCCACAAGAGCGAACACCTCTCTGGCATTTGCGCAGTTCGGCCTTCTTGCCTAAGTACACAGTTCGCTGCGGTTCGTCCGCTCCTGCCAACTGACCGAATGGCTTCCTGATGACCGAATCCGATCTCGTCCCCGTCTTCGACGGCCACAACGACACGCTGCTGCGACTGTACCAGTCGAAAGACACCGACGTCGAAAAGCTGTTCATCGAGGGGACGCAGGGCGGTCATATAGATCTGCCGCGCGCCAAGAAGGGCGGCTTTGCCGGCGGCATGTTCGCGATCTTCCCGCCGCCGGTAGAGAAGAGCAAACGCTCTGCGGTGCCGCCGGCGCCGAGCGACAATGAGCCATTGCCGCCGGAACTGCCACGCGCTGATGCGCTCAATTCCACCATCGGCATGGCCTCGATCCTGTTTCGGCTGGAGCGAGCGGGGGCGCTGACCGTCTGCCGCAGTGCCGGTGACATTCGCGAGGCGATGGCGAAAGGTTCGATCGCGGCGGTGTTTCACATCGAAGGCGTCGAGGCGATCGATCCCGAACTTACCTTGCTCGACGTGCTCTACGAAGCCGGCCTGCGCTCGCTCGGCATTGTCTGGAGCCGACCCAACGCCTTCGGCCATGGCGTCCCGTTCCGCTTTCCGTCGTCGCCCGATACCGGACCGGGGCTGACCGATGCCGGCAAGGCGCTGGTCAAGGCCTGCAATCAGCTCAAGATCATGGTCGACCTGTCACATCTCAACGAAAAAGGCTTTCGCGATGTCGCCGCACTCAGCGATGCGCCGCTGGTCGCCACCCATTCCAACGTGCATGCGCTGTGCACCCATTCGCGCAACCTGACGGACTGGCAGCTCGGCGCTATCCGCGAGACCGGCGGCATGGTCGGGCTCAACTTCGCCACCGGCTTCCTGCGTGAAGACGGACGGATGAATTCGGACACCAGCCTCGACATCATGGTGCGCCATGTCGACTCGCTGCTGCAGGCGCTGGGCGAGGACGGCGTCGGTCTCGGCTCCGATTTCGACGGGGCGATGATTCCGGCCGTCATCGGCGACGTTGCCGGCTTGCCGAAGCTGATAGATGCGCTGGCCGCGCGCGGTTTCGGACGCGCGTTGATCGAGAAGATCGCCTATCGCAACTGGCTGAGCGTTCTCGAAAGAACCATAGGCTGAGGCTTAAGCGCCCATGCGCTTCAGCCAATCCTGGCCGCCGCGATCCCTGATCATCGGCAACGGGTTCTCCCAGTCCAGCCGCGCGCAGATGCGGTAGACTTCGAGCGTCTCGGCGCTCATCTCGCCGCGCTTGTAGAAGTACATGGCGGCGGCATAGCGGGCGCGACCCGACCATTTTTCGCCGAGCGGCGTGTTGACCAGCTGCCACTGTTCGGCGGCTTCCGCCCCATCATCCGGTTCGTCGGCCATGATCAGAAATCCGCCGGCGGATTGGCGGTGCGGCGGTCGAGCTTGATGAAGGGACGGGCCACCACCTTGGCCCGCTTCATCAGCTTCTGGTACTGCAACTCGCGCATGGCGTAGATCTCGACCCAGAGGTCTTCCACCATCCTATCACCATAGGGACGCGTCAGCGAGGCGATGGCGATATTGCGCTTGGCCATCGGCGACCACATGGCGGCGCTGACCAGCCCGACCTCCTGATGCTTCTTGTGATAGACGATGGCGTGTTCGGCCGGGATGTTGCCTTCGATCTCCAGCCCGACCAGCACGTAAAGCAGCTTGCGTTTGGCACGGGCTTCGAGGATGGCGCGGCGGCCATTGAAATGGCCTTTTCCCAGGTCGACCATAAAGCCGAGACCGATCTCGTCCGGCATGCGCAGACGGTCGGCGCGAATGGCATGGTCTGCGGTGGTGAAGTCGGCATTGGCGACGATCAGGCCGGCTTCCAGCCGGGCGCGATTGAGGGCGGCGTAGCCGATGGCGCGGATGCCGCGCAGCTCGCCTGCCGTCATCAGGCGGTCCCAGAGGCTGAGCGCTTTTTCGGCCGGCATGAACAGTTCGTAGCCGAGATCGCCGGTGAAGCCGGTGCGCGAGATGGTGATAGTGCCGCCATCGTGCGGGAATTCGGCGAGATCGAACACTTTGAGTTTTTCAACGCCGGCGAAACCCGCCTCGTGCAGCACGGCGAAGGAGGTTGGGCCTTGCAGAGCGAGACCAGCGACGCTTTCAGTCTCTTCCTCGACGGTCACTTCGAAACCGATGGCGCTGTCGAGCAGCCAGGGCAGGTGCCGCTCCTGCGAACACAGGCGGAAGCGGGTCGGCGACAGCCGGAACAGCGTGCCGTCATCGAGGACAAAACCTTCGTCGTCGCACCATGCGGTGTAGTGGACGCGGCCCGGTTTCAGCTTGGTGACATCGCGCAGCGTGACGCGATCGAGGAAGGCTTCGGCATCCGGCCCCTCGATGCGGTATTTGGTCATCGGCGAGATGTCGAACAAAGCCGCCTGGCTGCGGATGGCGAAATATTCGAGTTCCTCGTCCCACAGCGAATGCGGCGCGCGATAGCCGGCCCAATTGTACCAGTCCTGAGTTTTGGCCAGCGCATCGATGCGCGGCTGGAACGGCGTGCCGAGACGCAGTGTGCGGAAATGCGACTGCGCTGTGGTGCGGGCGGCGTTGTTGATCGGACTCGTCATGACGGCATTCCTTCGCCGTAAAGTGCGGCGTTGACTGGCTGAAACATCCGATCATCCCTTCATCGCGCTGATGCGCCGCGCCGCATTCAAACCGGGAGCACCCGAAACGCCGCCGCCCGGATGCGAACCGGCGCCGGCCAGGAACAGCCCCTCGATCGGCGTGTCGTAGCCCGACCAGCCGGAGACGGGCCGCGACATCAACATCTGGTCGGCCTGCAATTCGCCGTGGTGCCAATGGCCCCCCGGCATGCGGTAGTTGGCTTCGATATCGGCTGGCGTCAAAAGCTCGGCATGCAGCACGGACTTGCCGATACCGGGGGCGTAGGCTTCGAGCTGCGCCATAACAGCCTTGAGGAATTTCGGCTTGCCGGCATCCCAACCCTCTTTCAGCGCATAAGGCGCGTATTGCACGATCGCCGAGAGCACGCAGGCGCCGCTTGGCGCGAGCGACGGGTCGGAGAGCGAGGGTAGTGTGATCTCCATCACCGGTTCGGCTGAGAACTCGCCATATTTTGACGGGTTGAACGCGCGCTCGACATGGTCGGCCGAGGGCGCGATGACCAGACGGCCCTTGTGATTATCGGCGCCGACGCCGGAAAATTGCGGTTGCCGTTCGAGCGCCAGATGGAGCTTCGCCGCGTCGCCCCTCATGCGGATGTTCTTTACCTTGCGCACGAAACCCGTGTCGATCTCGCGCGGGCCGACGAGATCGAGCATGGTCGTCGCCGGGTTGATGGCGGAGACGATCGTTCTGGCGTGCAGCACCTCGCCGCCGTCGAGGGTCACGCCGAGGGCGCGCCCTTTTTCGACGACTATTCTGGCCACGGGCGCTGCCGTGCGGATGGTGACGCCGGCTTTCTCCGCCGCCGCGCCGATCGCGGCGACGACTGCACCCATCCCACCTTTCGGCAGCATCTGCGCGCCGGTTTTGCCGCCGGTCTCGCCGGCCAGCCGATAGTAGAGGCCGAGCAGGGAGGTCGGCGAACGCGGGCCGAGGTGGCTACCAAGCGTGGCGTCGAAGGCAAGCAGGCCCTTCAGCCTGATATCGGCAAGCTGCTCGTCGAGCAGGTCGGCGACGTTCATCAGGAGAACGCGCAGGAAGTCGCGCATGTCTTCCTTGCCGAGCTTTTTCAGCGCCACGGCCGTCTGGCCGAGCGCTGCGGTTTCAAGCAGGGACATGCCACCGAGATCGGGCGGGCGCCGCGACAGGAACGGTTTCAGGATGCCGGCGTAGCGCATGAGTTGCGCGCGCAATTCCTTCCAGTCGGACTGCTCGGACGGAGTGGAGCCGGTCAGCACTTCGCCATAGGCGCCATGCAGGACAAGCGGCGGGCCGTCCTTCGCCAAGGCGACCGACGGCATGAAGTCTGCGCGGGTGACCTGCAGCCCGTGTTTCTCCAGCTCCAATGTCTTTACCACGTCGGGATGCAGACGGTTCAGCACATGGGCGATCGAGGAGACGCGAAAGCCAGGGGCGAACTCTTCGGTGCGCGCGGCCCCGCCGACTTCGGTCCCGGCTTCCAACACCAGCACCTTGCGGCCGGCCTTGGCCAGAGTGGCGGCAGCGACAAGGCCGTTATGGCCGCCGCCTATGATGATGGCATCAAATGACGTCATGGGCCGCGCTCATATGGGAGGTCGATTTGGCGAGGTCGCGCAGGATCTCGGCTGCTGCATTGCGGCCGGGTGCGCCCATGACGCCGCCGCCGGGATGGGTCGAGGAGCCGCACATATAGAGCCCGCCGACCGGCGAGCGGTATTGTGCGTAGCCCGGCACCGGCCGGTTGAACAGCAACTGGTCGAAGGTCAGCTCGCCCTGAAAGATGTTGCCTTCGGTGAGGCCGACCTCGGCTTCGATCTCGCGCGGCGTGCGAACCTCCATGTGGACGATGCGGTCGCGGAAGCCCGGCGAGTATTCCGCGATCTGCGCGACCACGCTTTCAGCGAAACCGTCGCGGTCGGCATCGGTCCAGTCCTGGCCATTCACCTTGGGCGGCGCGTACTGCACGAAGCAGCTCATAAAATGCTTGCCCGGCGGCGCCATGGTCGGGTCGAGCGTCGTTGGGATGACCATGTCGAGGAATGGGTCGGCCGACCAGCGACCGGCCTTCCAGTCGTCATAGGCGCGCTCCATGCGCTCCATGGAATCGGTGAAATGCATGTCGCCGCGATAAACGGGTGAATCCTTCGGCAGTGCCGGGAATTCCGGCAGAGAATCCAACGCGATGTTGACCTTGCCGGAGGAGCCGCGGATCTTGAAGTTCCTGACCCGCCGCAGGAAAATGTCGGGCAGTTCCTTCTCCTCGACCAGTTTCAGGAATGTGCGTTTGACGTCGGCGTTGGAGACGACGAGCTTGCCGTAAATCTCCTCGCCGCCAGCCAGCACCACGCCCTTGGCCTTGCCTCGGCTCACCAGCACATGGTCGACCTCGGCGCCGGTACGGATGGTGCCGCCGGACGCCTTGAAGGAACCGGCGAGCGCCTTGGCGACGGCGCCCATGCCGCCGCGCGCATAGCCCCAGGCGCCGACCGAGCCGTCGACCTCACCCATATAATGGTGCAGCAGCACGTAGGCTGTGCCGGGCGACATCGGCCCGAGCGCGGTACCGATGATGCCGGACAAAGCGAAGTTCGCCTTGATGACATCGGTCTCAAAATATTCGTCGAGGAATTCCGAGATCGACATGGTCCAGAAGCGCAGCGTCAGCGCCATTTCTTCTGATGACAGGCCGGCGAATTTCTTGCCGAGATAGAGAAGCTCTCCGAGGTCACGCGGCTTGAGACTGGTCGGGTCCGGTGCGGTGCGCATCAGCAGCGGCTGGATGAAGCGGCACTGCCGCGTCACGTCGCGCGAATAACGGTCATAGGCCTCGGCGTCGCGCCTGGAGAAGCGGGCAAATTCGCGCCGGTGCGCATCGTGGTCACGGTAGTTGGCGAGGTAGTCGCCATCGCGCGTGAACACGGCGCCGCCCTCATAGGAAATCACCTGCAAGCCGAAGCGCGGCAGTTCGAGGTCGCGCATGATTTCGGGGCGAAACAGCGAGCAGACATAGGAGCAGTTGGAGTACAGGAAGCCCGGCGTTAGCTCGCGGCTGGTAGCGGCGCCGCCGACCCAGTCGTTCTTTTCCACCACCAGCACGTCGAGCCCGGCGCGTTGCAAATAGCTGGCGTTGACCAGGCCGTTGTGTCCGCCGCCGATGACGATCGCATCCCAAGCTTTCATTCGCGCCCAGCCTTCATGGTGCTCGACCCTTCATTTTCGCGTGATTTGTCGCCGAATGCGCGGAATTTGGCACGGCAGCGGCTATTCTGTCCAGCCATTCTGAATGAATGTTCAACAAATGATATTGCGTTTTCCTGTTAATACGCTACGCTTTGCCGGCATTCGAACCTGCGCAATTCGGCTGATGGGACTTAAGGTCTGATGATCGAAACGGCAGATGGCGAGCCGGAATATGACGCTGCCGCGATCCGCTTCCTCGAGGCGCTGTGGGGCGAGGGTTATCTGTCGCCGGGCGGACCCGACGAGGTCGACCGGGTGGTCGAAGGGCTGTCGCTCAGGGGCAAGACGATCCTCGACATCGGCTGCGGCTCCGGCGGCATCGCGCTGCATCTGGTGGAGCGCCACGGTGCTGCTCATGCCACCGGCTTCGACATCGAGCGGCCGGTGATCGAGGCGGCCAGAAAGCATGCCGCTGCACGAGGGCTTTCAGACCGCGCCAGCTTCGTCCAGGCGCCGCCGGGGCCGCTGCCTTTTGCCGACGCTTCGTTCGATGTCGTCTTCTCCAAGGATGCGCTGGTGCACGTGTCCGACAAGGACGCGCTGTTTGTGGAAATCTTCCGCGTGCTGAAGCCGGGCGGCGTCCTTGCCGCCTCCGACTGGCTGATCGGCCATGACGGCGAGCCGTCATCTGAGATGAAGGCCTATGTCGCGGCCGAAGGCCTGTCCTTCGCCATGGCCTCGCCGGCACGCTATGCGCGAGCGATGCGCAGCGCCGGCTTTGCCGATGTCACTGTGAAGGACCGCAATTCTTGGTACCGCGAGGTCGCACGCGGCGAGCTGGAAAGGCTGAAAGGCCCGCTCTACGAGACGGCGGCAGTCGCGGTCGGAGCGGCCTATGTCGACAAGAACATCAAGACCTGGGAAGCCATGCAGAAGGTGCTTGACAGTGGCGAGCACCGTCCCACTCATCTTCGCGGGTGGAAGCCGGCTGTGGTGGGATAGCCGGCAATGTGGAGCATGACGGCACCGATGAAAGCTGCAGCGCGCGAAGAGCGATCCTCCGACACGTCTGGAAAAACCGAGCCGGAAAAACGCGGCCGCAAGGCGTCGAAGGAGGTCAGGCAACAGCAGCTGATCGAAGCGACCATCGATTCGCTGGCCAAGCGCGGTTATTCGGAAACGACGATGGCCGATGTCGCTGACGGCGCCGGCCTGTCGCGCGGCATCGTCAACTTCCATTTCGAGAGCAAGGAGAAGCTGCTCGTCGCCACGCTGGCCTATATGGCCGACGAATATGCGGCGCATTGGCGCGTCGCGCTGACCAAGGCCGGCGAGGATCCAGCCCGGCAGCTGCGGGCGCTGGTCGCCGCCGATTTCGACCGTTCGATCTGCAACAAGCGCAAGCTCGCGGCGTGGTGCGCGTTCTGGGGCGAGGCCAAGTCGCGGCCGACCTACCAGGCGCTGTGCGGCGCGCGCGACGCGGCCTACCAGAAGATCTTCATCGACCTCTGTGCCACGCTCAAGCAGGGCGGTGGTTACGCCTATGAGCCGCAGGGCATGGCGCTGGCGCTCAGCGCCATGCTGGAGGGCTTGTGGCTGCGGCTGATGATGGGGACCGAGGACGTCACCCGTGAAAGCGCGCTACAGGCGGCAAACGAATTCCTGTCGGCCGCCTTTCCGAAGCACTACCCGCCGGACAGCGGACGTTGACAACAACCGGCGGATCCAAGCCGGAGCGAACAATCAGAAACAAAGAGGATGGAACAGCATGAAAAGAATAGCCCGACGCCTGACACTGACATTGGCGCTGACGGCGACGCTGGCTGGTTCGGCCGCGGCGATTGCGGTCGCCGCCGACAAGGACCTGATCGTGTTCGACTGGTCCGGCTATGAGGACCCGAGCTTCCACCCCAAATATGTCGAGAAGAACGGCGACTCGCCGACCTTCGCCTTCTTCGGCGACGAGGACGAAGCCTTCGAAAAAGTGCGCTCCGGCTTCAAGGCCGATCTTGGTCATCCCTGCTCGCAGAGCGTGACAAAGTGGCGCGAGGCGGGGCTGCTGCAGCCGCTCGACACCTCGAAGATCACCGGCTGGAAGGATCTCAATCCCGGCATCATGGCGATGAAGGATCTGGCCACCACTTCGGACGGCAAGGCCTGGTTCATGCCGTGGGACTGGGGCAACACCCAGCTCACCTACAACTCCGACAAGATCGACGCGAAGGATGTGCAGTCGCTGAAGGCCTTCGCCGATCCCAAGTTCAAGGGGCGGGTCTCGATCGGCGACAATGTCGACGACGCCTATGCGCTGGCCAGCCTTGCCATGGGGCTCAAGGACTGGACCAAGATGACGGACGACCAGTTCAAGCAGGCGTCCGACTTCCTGCGCCAGGTGCACAAGAATGTCCGCTCCTACTGGACCGATACCACGGACGTCGTCCAGTTGCTGAGCGGCGGCGAGGTCGATCTCGCCTGGGCATGGAACGATGCCACGGTACAATCCGTCGCTGCCGGTGTGCCGATCAAGTCCAAGAAGGATACGGACGAAGGCATCTCGACCTGGGTCTGCGGCTACGTGCTGTTCAAGGACGCACCCGGCAATGTCGACAAGGCCTATGACTACCTCAACGCGATCAACGATCCCGAGACCGCCAAGGTGCTGGTCAAGGACTGGGGTTATGGCCAGGCCAACGCCAAGGGCATGGCCGGCGTCGACCCGGCGATCCTGAAAGAAAAGGGCTATGACGATGTGCAGAGATTCGTCGACAAGACCCTGTTCCAATCGCCCGTGCCGTCGTCGCTCAAGCTCAAGATGATCGCCGAATTCGAGAAGATCAAGGCGGGGTACTAAAGCTCTGTCCGGCTTCCTCCGTCTGCCTGTCAGTGCGCCGGGCAGACGGTCTCGCCAAGGCCGCTGAAATTCCGTAACGTCGCCCGGCCGCTTTTCGCGATGAGGAGTTTCGCGCCATGAATTCCATGCTTCGCCGCCTTGCTCTTGCTGCCGCCCTTACGGTCGGCGCAGGCGCCGTGCTTGCTTATGCCGAAGGCGGCGGAGACCTCGTCGTGTTCGACTGGTCGGGTTATGAGGATCCGTTGCTGCACCCCGACTACACCGCCAAATACGGCGCCGAGCCGACCTTTGCTTTCTTCGGCGACGAGGAGGAAGCGTTCCAGAAGATGCGCGCCGGCTTCAAGGCCGACATCGCCCACCCCTGCTCGCAAAGCGTGACCAAGTGGCGCGCGGCCGGCATTCTGCAGCCGCTCGACACCTCCCGGATCGCCGGCTGGCAGGATCTCAATCCCGGCATCATGGCGATGAAGGATCTCGCCGTCACCGCCGACGGCAAGGCCTGGTTCATGCCGTTCGACTGGGGCAACACTTCGCTGCTCTACCGCACCGACAAGGTCACGGCGGAGGAAGCGCAGTCGCTGAAGATTTTCGCCGATCCCAAATTCAAGGGCCGCGTCACCATCGGCGACAATGTCGATGACGCCTATGCGCTGGCCAGCCTGGTCATCGGCCTCAAGGACTGGACCAAGATGACCGACGCGCAGTTCCAGGAGGCGTCCGCGTTCCTGCGTGACGTCCACAAGAACATCCGCTTTTACTGGACCGACGACACCGACCTCAACCAGGCCTTTACCGGCAATGAGGTCGACCTCGTCTGGGGCTGGAATGAGACCTTCGTGACGCTCAAGGGCCAAGGCATGCCGATCGCCATGAACCGCGACACCAGGGAAGGCATATCCACCTGGGTGTGCGGCTATGTGCTGATGAAGGATGCGCCGGGCAAGCTCGATCAGGCCTATGATTTCCTCAGTGCGGTCAACGCGCATGCCGTTTCCGATTACTTGGTCAAGACCTTCGGCTACGGCCACGGCAACAGCGCCGGGATGGCCGCGGTAGACCATCAGGTGCTGAGCGACCGTGGCTTCGACAATCTCGACAAGTTTTTGGACAAGACGCTGTTCCAGCAGCCGGTGCCGCCTGAGCTCAAGCAGCGCATGGTCACGGAATTCGAGAAGATCAAGGCCGGCTATTGAGCGACAGGACTGAAAGAACCGATGTCGTCATCGTCGGCGCCGGTTTCACGGGCCTGTCGGCTGCGCTTGAGCTGAGAAAGGCCGGCATCGATGTCGTGCTGCTCGAAGCACGCGACCGCGTCGGCGGCAGGGTCGAGGCTATTCGCAACGGGCTTGGCGAGCGCATCGACAGCGGCGGCCAGTTTTTCTGCGAAGACATGCCGGAGGTGACGGCGCTGGCCGCGTCCCGTGGCAAGGCCTTCGTCGAAACCTATGTGAATGGCGATTTCATCACCCATCCATCGCTGTCGGTCGAAGAGGCCGAACGGACCTATCATGGCGCGATGGCAATCCGCGAGCGGATGAATGCGATCGAGCCGGACGATCCCTCGATCGCCGGCATGAGCGCTGCCGCCTGGCTCGAATGCCAGCATGATCCCACTGACGCCAAGACGGCTTTCCGCTCGATGATCGAAGGCCTGTGGTGCCTGGCGATGGACAAGGTGCCGCTGTGGTACCTCATCGACAATGACCGCCGCATCACCAACGAGGTGCCCGAGCTGCAATATTCGCTGCTCGAAACCATGCAGTCGCTGGCCGAGGACATGGCGGGAGATCTCGGCGATAGCGTTCGGCTGAACGAGCCGGTTACGCGCATCGAGCACGGGCCGCAAGGGGTTCGTGCCGTCTCGGCAGGCAGCGCCATCGAAGCGCGAAGAGTGCTGGTCGCGCTGCCGCCGGCGAGGGCCGCGAAGCTGGATTTCGCGCCCGCTCTGCCGCCCGCTCTCGCAAAGGCGCTCGGCGTCTGGGAAAGCGGTGCGGTGATCAAGATCCTGGTGCGCTATCCCACGCCGTTCTGGCGCAAGCGCGACCTGTGCGGCATGGTGATGTGGCGCGACCTGCCGGGCCTGTTCGCCTGTGACGCCAGCAAGGATGCGCAACATGCTGCGCTGGTCGTCTTCGTCGGCGGACCGCTGGCCTTGCATTGGCGTCCGCTCGCGGACGCGGCGTTGCGTGCGGAGGTCACGGCAAGGCTCGTTGATGCCCTTGGCCCGGAGGCGGCCGACATTGTCGATTTCAGCCAGCGCGACTGGATCGATGACCGCTGGAGCGGCGGCGCCTACAGCGACCTTATTGTCGATGTGACGGCACGGGATGCCGAGCGCACGATCCGTGCCGGCGCAGATCCTGTTCATTTCGCATCGTCGGAACTGTCGCCGTCATTCCCGGGCTATGTCGAAGGCGCCATCGTGATGGGGCGGATCGCAGCCAAACAGATCGCGACGGAACTTAAAATTCTTAGTGGAGCATGATCTTATTCCGAAAATCGGTTCCCACTTTTCGGGATCATGCTCAGTCCGCCATCGCCACCAGGGCCTCCGGATCGTAGCCGAGGCGGATCGAAGTGCCGACGGGGATATCGTCGGCGCCGAAGTCGTTGGTCTCGGTGACCGACAGTGGCTTTTCCAATCCGGGTATCTCGACGATGAGATGGGTGATCTCGCCAAAATAGTGGCGTTCGACCACCTTGCCAGCCACTTCGAATTTCGCCGTCGCATTGTCCCACAGCACGCGCAATCGCTCCGGCCTGATGCCCAGCGTGGCGCCGCCGCCATTGCGCACGAAAGCTTTCGGCTTGTCGGTCCGGACGCGGCCGAAGCCCAGCGTGTCGACGACCAGCGAGGCGGCATTCTCCTCGACGATCTCAGCTTTTACGAAATTCATGCCGCCGAGGAAGTCGGCGACCTGGCGGTTGACCGGCCGCTGGTAAATTTCCTTGGGCGAGGCGACCTGGGCGATCTTGCCGCCGAACATTACGGCGATGCGATCGGACATAGCGAGCGCCTCATACTGGTCATGGGTGACCAGCACGAAGGTGATGCCGACCGCCTGCTGCAGGCGGCGCAGTTCGACCTGCATCTGCTCGCGCAATTTCTTGTCGAGAGCCGACAGCGGCTCGTCGAGCAGCAGCACCTTGGGCCGCATCACCAAGGCGCGGGCGAGCGCCACGCGCTGGCGCTGGCCTCCGGAAAGCTCGGTGGCGAGGCGTTTGCCGAGGCCGGTGAGCGACACCTGCGCCAGCCCTTCCTCGACGCGGCGCTTTTCTTCCCTTCCTCCCAGCCTGAGCCGTTTCAGCCCATAGGCGACATTCTGCTCGACATTGAGATGCGGGAAGATGGCATAACTCTGGAATACCATGTTAGTCGGCCGGCGGTTGGCGGGGATGCCTTCCATCGACTGGCCGCCGACCGAGATCGAGCCGCTGGTCGGGTTGTCGAAACCGGCAATCATGCGCAGCAGCGTGGTCTTGCCGCAGCCGGAAGGGCCGAGCAGCGAAAAGAACTCGCCCTCCTTGATTGTCAGCGAGGCGTCGTCGAGCGCCTTGAACGCCCCATAGCTGCGGGAAACGCTGCGGATTTCGATCATTGCTCGGTCGGTTTGGGGTCGATCAGATTGGGCCCGCTCGGACTTATCTTGCTTGGATGGCTCATCCTGAGGCCGTTCGGCCCGGGACTGCTCAGGCATAGAGGCCTCCCTCGCTCTGGGTGCGTCTGGCCGCATGGCGGCGCAGGATCTCGGCAACAGTCATCAAACCGAAAGAGGCAACCAGCAGCAGCGTGCCCAGCGCCAACACACCCGGCAGCTTGGCGGCAAAGCGCAACTGGCCCCAGATATAGATCGGCAGCGTCGTCTCGGTGCCGGTCAGGAAGAAAGCGATGACGAACTCGTCGAGCGAGATGGTGAAGCAGACCAGGAGGCTGGAAATGATCGCCGGCGCCACCATCGGCAGCGTCACCCGCCGTAAGGTGCCGAAGGCACTCTCGCCGAGATCGGCGGAGGCTTCTTCGAGGCTGCGGTCGAAGCCCTCGAAGCCGGCGGTCAGCACCGTCATCGAATAGGGAATGCAGATCAGGACATGGCCGAGCACGACGGTGAACAGCGACAGGCTCAGGCCTAACTGCAGCATGACCAGCAGCATGGAGATGGCGAGGATGATTTCCGGCAGCACCAGCGGCGCCATGATCAGGCCATTGATTGTGCGGCGGCCGGGATAGCGGTAGCGGGTGATCGAGCGGGCGGCGAGGATGCCGAGCAGCGTCGACAGCACCGATGCCGAGATACCGACGATCAGGCTGTTCCAGGCGGCGTCAAGCAGCGCCGGCGTCTTCGGCAGGTCTTGGTACCATTTCAGCGTATAGCCGGTGAGAGGAAATTTTGGCGTCGGCGCGGTGTTGATCGAGAAGATCGGCAGGAAGATCACCGGCAGATAGAGAAAGACGACGTAGAGGAGGGCGTAGGCGGACAGCCAGCCGCCGGGGAAAAGGCGCCGCCTCGCCGTCATCGCGCCAGCCTCTGCAGCGCGCGGATGATGAGCACGGTGGCGCCCGCCATCAGCGTCACGACCAGCATGGTGGTCACGGACAATGCCGCGCCGAGTGGCCAGTTGGAGGCCTTATGGAACTGCGACTCGATGGCATTGGCGATCATCACGCCATCCTTGCCGCCGACCAGCTTTGGGGTGACGTAGTCGCCGACAGTGGGGATCATGACGATGAGAGCGGCCGAGATGACGCCCGGCGCCGACAGCGGCAGCGTCACGCGCAGGAAGGAGCGCAGCGGGCCGTCGCCAAGATCGGTGGCAGCCTCGACCAAGGTGCGGTCGACCTTCTCGAGCGAAACGAAGATCGGCAGGATGGCGAAGGCCGCCCAGGCGTGTGTGAGCGTGATGATGACGGCGCTGGAATTGTAGAGTAGCGCGGTCGATGGTTCGTCGATGATGCCGAGGCCCATCAGGCCGGAATTCAGCACGCCATTATAGCCGAGGATGACTTTCCATGACATCACGCGCAGGAGATAGCTGGTCCAGAACGGGATGGTAATCAGGAACAGCCACAGGCTCTTGTGGCGACCGCCATGGAACGAGATGAAATAGGCGATCGGATAGGCGAGGATGACGGTGAAAAAGCTCACCGTCAGGGAAATGTAGAGCGAGCGCCACAGAAGATCGCGGTAGATCGGCTCGGTCAGCGCGATGCGATAGTTCTCCAGCGTGAATGTGTGGTCGATGGTGAGGTAGTTCTGCGTCCAGAAGGAGTGGGCGAAGACCACCAGGATCGGCACCAGCAGCAGGATCAAAGCGTAGACCAAGGTCGGGCTGATCAGGGCAAGGCCCTGGACGGATTCGGACTGCAGAAGGGCGTTTCGCCTTGCTCGCGTCATGCGTCGCGTGGGCACCCCTTCGGCAGCTACCGTCATTGCAGCGACCCGGGCGTGATCTCGGTTGCTGGCTCGAACTGTTCCGCCATGATGCTCCCATTGACCGGGCCGGCTGCCTGTTCCCAATTTTTGCGGAGCGCGCTTTGCTGGTTGCGCTCCAAGCTTGCCGGCTTTCTTTCATCATGAGCGCATCCGTGCATTGAAATCAAGCGCTATTTCTGCAATATTGATTGAACGGACATTCAAAATGAAGTGAAGAAAGCCGGCTTTCCTGCCCTTGGCGCTTCGCTTTCTGTCCGGTGAAATTACGCTCAGACGATGCGAGGCAATGATGGCGGCTGCAAGAGACCTAAGAGCGATGGAAATGGCTGACGGTGGCGATGCGGTCGAGCTGGCCAAGCGCCATCTCATCCAGCCCTGGCCTTATGCCGGCTCGGTCGGCAATGAAGCGCGTGCGCTGATTGGCGAGGGCGATGGCATCTACATCACCGATGTAACAGGCAAGCGACTGATCGACGGGCCGGCCGGCATGTGGTGCATCAATGTCGGCCACCGCCGCGAGGAGCTGGCCAGGGTGATGTACGACCAGGCGATGATGCTGTCCTACAACACGCCCTGGTATACGATGAATGCGCCGTCGGCCGAGCTCGCCAAGCGCCTCGCCGATCATGCGCCGGGCGATCTCAGCCATACCTTCTTCACCACCGGCGGATCGTCGGCTGTCGAGACGGCGCTGCGCTTCATGCAGTTCTACAACAATGTGCGCGGGCGGCCGGAAAAGAAGCTGATCCTCAGCCGCGGCGGCGCCTATCACGGCTCGACCTATCTGTCGGCCTCGCTCAACGGCCGGCCGCGCGACCGCGACTGGATGGACGGCGCCGACGATCTGGTCGTCAAACTGTCCTCGCCAGACCCGTTCCGGCGGCCGAAAGGCATTGACATCGCCGCCTTCTGCGATTTCCTGGTCGATCAGTTTCGCGATACGGTCGCCCGCGTCGGCGCAGAGAAGATCGGTGCTTTCGTCGGCGAACCGGTGCAGGCATCCGGCGGCGTCGTCGTGCCGCCGGATGGCTATCTCAAGCGCATTCGCGAAATCTGCAGGGACAACGATATCCTCTATATCTCCGATGAGGTGGTGACCGGCTTCGGGCGGCTCGGCCATGTCTTTGCCTCCGGCGATGGCTTCGGCATCGACCCCGACATGATCACCTTCGCCAAGGGCGTTACATCAGGCTATTTCCCGCTTGGCGGCGTCATCATCTCGGAGCGGCTGCTTCAGGAAATGCGCCGTTCCAACCATCCCGATGCGATGTTCGGCCATGGCCTGACCTATACCAGTCATCCCATCGGCTGCGCGGTGGCGCTGAAGAACCTCGATATCCTGGAAGACAGCGTGCTGGCCCACACGCGCGATGTCGCGCCCTATTTCCAGGCGCAGTTGAAGACGCTGGAGGAACTGCCGCTGGTTGGCGAAGTCCGCGGCATGGGCCTGATGGGCTGCGTCGAGTGCGTAGCCGACCGCGAAAGCAAGGATCCGCTGCAGCTCGACAAGGATGTCGGCAAGCGCATCGACGCGCATTGCCACGAACTCGGCCTCCTGGTCCGGCCGCTGATCAACATGTGCGTGATGTCGCCGCCGCTGATCATCACGCGAGAGCAGATCGACGACATGGTGGCGATCCTGCGCGAAGGCATTTCGCGGACCATGGATGATCTGCGCAAAGAGGGCGTGTGGCAGGGGTGACTGGCAGTTCCGCCCCTACACCTGCGAGCGCATAGCCTCATTGAGGTTCCACATGTCCTTCTCCTCCGGCGCCGTCTCCAGGCCCAGCACCGGGATCTGCTTGCGCAGATGGTCGTGGTGGGTCCGCACACCGTATTCGAGGTCGGAGAGATAAAAACCCTCGAAGGCCTCCGAGATCATGGACTCGTTTGACCAGACGGAAAGCTGCACGTCCTCGTTCATGGTATCGCGGTCGATGCGGTAGGCGAGATAGCGGGCGGCCGCCTGTTCCCGGGTCTCGTCGGGGTAGCGGTAGATGGCGCCGCGCAGCAGCGTCTCGCCGGTCGACAGCGGGAACTCCTGATAGAACTGCACCGATTCCGGCATGATCGACAGCGCGTTGTTGGGGAAGATGCCGTAATAGATCCAGGCCCTGCGCAGATGCTCCGGCAGGTGTGAGGCATCGGGCGTGAGCTTGATGTATTCGCGCACGCTCCAGCGCCGGCCGGCATGCGGATTGTAGGTGGCAAACGAGCGCGACACGCCGTTGATGAACGGCTCGTCGAAATAGGTCGAGCCGTAGAGATCCTGCAGCGCCGGATGCGCCATGGCGACGTGGTAGCCTTCATTGTCGACGTCGCGCACCGACTTCCAGTTGACCGGCGTTTTCTGTGTCCAGATGCCCCAGGACGGCACCATCTCGGCCACGTTGTAGTGTGCCATCTCGGCCTCGATCGGCTTCAACAGTTCGGCCACCGAAGGCTGCGGGCCGCCCTTGCGAAAGCGGACAAAGATGAAGCCCATCCATATCTCAAGGTCGAGCGGCATCAGGCCGAATTCGGTCTTGTCGAGCTCGGGGAAGGAGCGCGGCCGGGCGGCGCCGCGCAGCGTGCCGTCGAGATTGTAGACCCAGCCATGGAACGGGCAGACCAGCGCGTTCTTGCAGGTGCCCTGGCTGTCGGCGACGACGCGGCTGCCGCGATGCCGGCACATGTTGTTGAAGGCGCGCACGACGCCGTCCTTGCCGCGCACGATGAGCGCCCGCTCGCCGACCACGTCCATAGTCAGATAGTCGCCGGCATTCGGCACGTCGCAGACATGGCCGGCGATCTGCCAATGGTTGCGGAAGACGTATTCCTTCTCAAGTTCGAGAAGCGCGTCGGAGTGATAACTCCAGCCCGGCAGACCCCGCCGGTCCCAATCATTGGGGATCGCCACGTCACGGAGATGCGGGTTCATAAAAAAGCTCTTCTTTTATTGAATACTCATTCAATAAAACCATATTTTACATTGAAATGCAATGGCTTGTAGAAATCACAACTTTTCAAGTCGGCACAACAGGACCAGCTGAAAGCCAGAAAATCCCGGAATATCCGGGCGTTAACCGGGGGCGTGAAATAGCTGTCCGGCATGCGGATTTGGCCGTGCCGAGCTTGCAAACACGGCCCGCTCCGAGACGAAAATACCTGGCGTCCGCAAATTCGATCCGCAGTGTGAGCTTGTTCATAGTGCGGCCGACAGGAAGCGGGCTTGGTGCGTTCGCGGCCCGCCTGTCGTCAACATTTGATTGCCCGGATGAAACAGCTTCGCAAACGCATCTTGCCGTCGGCACATGACCGGATCTGTCCGGATATGCCCGAATTTCTTGTTTCAAACCTGTTACGCGGGCAAGCCAAGCGCATCATTCGCCCGTTACCAGGCGCGCTTAGGTTCGTTTCATAAGAAAACGAAGGGGAGCAGCAATGCATACGAAAGTCGAGATCACTAGCAACGAACGACGCGCCAAACTGGCACTGCGTCAGCGCGCCAGCGACCATCCGGTTGCGATGTTCTCCATGCTGGGCGCCTGCGCTCTGGCCGTCATGTTCCTGACACCGGCTTCCGGTCCGGCTTTTGCTTCGCTCAACCCGCCGGCCAATGTTGTCCAGGGCGCGCCGACCACCATCAAGACCGCCCGGCTGCCGGAGCCGGAAATCGATTTTGCCTGCCAGGGTCAGGCCTGGGGCGCCGAGAGCGCGGAGTGCCTGCGCGTCATCGCCGCCCAGTCCGGCGTGCACAAGGCGCGTTCCGTCCGCATGATCGCCAACGCAGCGCCGCTGACCACGACACCCAACGTTTTCTGAACCTCCCGAGCGCTTCCTCCCGCGCTCGTTCTTGGCTCCCGCCGCTTCCCTCGGTCGGGAGCCTCTTTTTTAGGGCCTATCGATATTCGGGTGAGGCCGGCCTGCGCATGGAGGTTCCCTGCGCTTCCGGTGCTCGCGTACTTCAAGTACGCTCCGCTCCGGTTCTCGGGAACCACCATTCTCGACTCGGCCTGACCCGAATCTCGATAGACCCTACATGGGTGCTTCCGAAAACTTAGCCGGCGGCGGCGACCTGGTCGGCTATTGCCGAGAGTACGCCGCGGACGTCCAGCGTCGAGAACGGCTTTTCCAGGATTTGCGGGCGCTGCGGCGCCGGCAAGGCTTCGATCTCGGCCTTGGCGCCGATCAGGTCGCCGGTGACCAGCACGAAGCGTTTGGCCAGCGCCAGGTTGTCGGCGAGCAATTCGCGGTAGATGGCAATGCCGCTGGTGCCGGGCATGCGCAAGTCGGAAAAGACGATGTCTGGCGGCATGTGGCCGGTCAAGGTCGCCGCCGCCGACGTCCAGGCCGGCACGACCCGCGACTTGATACCCATCAGTTCCAGGATGTCGGAGAGGGAGCCGGCGACGTCGGGTTCGTCGTCGATGATCAGCGCATGGCGCAAGCCGCTGGAACGAGCCGGGCTGTCGCCGGCTGCTGCCGCGCCGCCGGTGATTACCGGCAGCTGGACGACGAAGCGCGCGCCACGCGGCAGCACCTCCTCGAACCAGATATTGCCGTTGTGGCGCTCGACGATCGATTTCGAGATCGACAGGCCGATGCCGGTGCCGACGCCGACCGGCTTGGTGGTGAAATAGGATTCGAAGATGCGGCTGCGGATCGCCTCGGGAATGCCCGGTCCGTTGTCCTCGACCGAAAACCCGGGGTTGCCGCGATCGCTGCGGAATGTCCGCACCTTGATCAGGCGGTCGCCGCCGATACCGGCCAGAGCGTGTTGGCTGTTGATCAGGAAATTGGCGGCCACCTGCGTGACGTGGTCGGCATCGGCCATCGCCAGCAGCGGGCCGGGCGCGAAATCGGTGTCGATGATGATGCCGCTCGAGCGTGCGCCATAGGCGGTTACTTCGAGTGCGGCGCGGATCACCTGGTTGAGATCGGTCTCGGCCTGCGCCGCCGGATGCAGGCGCACCATCGACAGGAAGCTTTTGACGATGCGGCCGCAGCGCTCGGCAGCGGCGCGCACTTTCTCGGCGCGAACCTTGGTCTGCGGGTCGGTGGCGAATTCATGCAGCAGCGTCGACTGCGCAACGACCACGGCGAGCGGGTTGTTGAGCTCGTGCGAAACACCGGCCAGCAGTGAACCCATCGCCGCCATCTTCTCGTTCTGGTGCAGTTTTTCGCGCTGGCGGTTGATCTCTTCTTCGGCGCGCAGCTTATCGCGCAGATCGCGGATCGAACCGAAGATGAGCTGACGGTCAGCCACCCGCATCTCGGTCGCCGTCAATTCGATGGGAAACACCTCGCCGGCCGCATTCTGTGTCACGGTCTCAAGCCGTTGGCCAACCATCGGCGCGCCGCGGCCAGACATGTATTCGGCGCCCGAGACATAGCCCTTGCGGTAATATTCCGGCACCACGGTATCGAGCAGGTCCTTGCCGAGGATGTCGCTGCGCTGATAGCCGAACATCTTTTCGGCGGCCGGATTGAATTCGATGATCGAGCCGGTCTCGTCGATGACGATGATGGCGTCGAGCGACGCCTGCAGCATGGTGCGGCGGATGACTTCGCTGGCATGGGCGTCGGACGGCGAGTGCTCGATGGCGTCGCCGATGGCGAGCGCGATGATGTGCATCGTCGCCTCTTCCTCTTCGGTCCATTCGCGCTCGTTTAGGCAGTCATTGACCGCGAACGTGCCCCACAGATGACCGTGCGCGAACACCGATACCGACAGGAACGACTTGATGTGCTGCTTTTCGAAATCGGCCCTGAGGAACCCGTCGAGATCGCGCGTATGGCCGGCGAAGATCTTGCCTTGCCGCTCGTCCTCTCCAATCCGCTCCAGCAGCGGATCGGTATCGACGATCGACTGCATGATCACCGTCGGCGAAGCCAGTTCGCCGCCGAAGCGAGGATCGATCCAGTAGGCGGCGACCGATTGGGCGAAGCCCTGGCCGGGCAATTCGCGCAGCCTGAACAGGATGCCGCGCTGGCAATTCATGGCGCTGCAGAGCGTTTCGAGGATGGTTTCCATCTCGCGCTGCCAGTCGCCGGCATCGCGCAACCGGCGGACGACGCGCACAGCCGCCATCGCGGCGCTCTGGCGAGCGCCTTGCGGGTCCATGCGTGGTGCTGGTTCAGCGGTCATGTCAGCCATCAGTAAAGGGCCGTCGAATTAGGCAGCTATGGAGCATTTCACGAAAAAGGTGAAACGCTCCATGTTTCAATGCAATCCCGAACGGAAAATCGCTACGCACTGTTCCTGGAATTGCTAAAGCGCTTCACCGTTTCACGGAAACGGAGAAGCCTCTATCTCTTTGTTTTCACACAATTCCGGGCGGAAACCGCGTACACTTTTCCTGTAATTGCTCTAGTGCCCGTCACCGGTCGGCAGCGAGAAGATATAGCCTTCGCCGCGCACTGTGCGCAAAAATTTCGGATTGGCCGGATCGGTTTCGATCTTCTTGCGCAGCCGCATGATGCGAATGTCGACGGCGCGCGACGATTCAGGATCCTCGACAAAACCAATCGCCTCGGAGATCGCCGATCGCGTCAACAGCCGGTTGGCGCGGGTCAGGAAAACCTCCAGCACATCGAACTCGCTCTTGGCCATGTCGATGACGGCGCCGTTGGCGCCGGTGACAAGCCTGCCGTCGAGGTCGGCCTGGAACGGGCCGAAGGTCAGGCGGCGGCCGCCCTCGGCTTGTGTCTTCGCCGCCTGGGGCGGGCTCGGCTGCGGAACGCGGCGCAGCACGCTGCGCACACGAGCCAGCACCTCACGCAACTCGTAGGGCTTGACGATGTAGTCGTCGGCGCCAAGCTCCAGCCCGACAATGCGGTCGAGTGCGGTGCCGGCGGCCGTGGCATAGATGATGCCGACCGGTATTTTCGAGCGCAGCCAGCGGCCGAGCGACAGTCCGTCCTCGCCCGGCATGGCGATGTCGAGAATGGCCAAATGAAACGATTCCGTCTCCAGCAAGGCGCGCGCCTCGGCCGCGCTTCCGGCCTGGGTCACATCGTAGCCGTTGGCGCCGAGATACTCGGCGACCGCGTCCCGGAGATCGGGCTCGTCCTCGACGATGACAATCCGTGCCCGCACTATGGCCTCGCTCCCGCTTTCAGCGGAAAGTAGATTGGGTATAAACATGATGTCCAGCACTCATATCCGGTTGCGGGGGAACGGGAAGAAAAACATGGCTGCACGATCCGTCATCGCGCTGGTTTGCGTCGCCGATGTGGTGGCCGGCGATCTTGCCGATCATCTCGACCGGCGCGGCCATGACGTGCGCGAGGCGCGGCAGCCCTGGGAAGCTGAATCCCTGCTTTCGGCCGGAGGCATCGATATCGTCATCGTCGGCGACAGCCTCAGCCAGGCGGAGGGGCGGGACCTGCTCAGGCGTTATGGCGGCGGCCAGAGCGCGGACGGGAAGGCGGCGCCGGATTTCATCCTGATCTGCCGGCCGGCCGATCTGGTCGACAAGGTGCTGGCGCTCGAGCTTGGCGCCGCAGATGTCGTCGAAAGTCCGCTCAATGTCAGGGAGCTTGCCGCGCGCATCGGCGGCCTGCTGACGCGGCGCGGCAGGTCCGCCCAGGAACTGATCGTGCTGGAAAATGCCACCGTCGATTTGCGGTCGGCCATCGTCATGCACCGTTCGGGTACGGAAGAACAGCTGTCGCCGGGCCAGGTGGCGCTGCTCAGGCTGTTTCTGGCCAGTCCGCGCAAGGTGCTGACGCGCGACGACATCATTGCGGCGGCGCCCGCCGAAAATGCCGATGCCTTCGACCGCTCGATCGATTCGCGCATCGTGCGGCTGCGCCGGAAGCTCGACACCGAAACCATCACCACCATACGTGGCACCGGCTACCGGTTCGACCCGCCGACGCAGCGCGCCGACTGAGGGTCGGGAGGCTGGATTGTTTCTCGGCTCGCCCAAAAAAGCTGCGCAATCTCGGGCGCCATGCATAGGCGTCAGCGCACCACCAGAAGCGATGGTCCCGACGGCAATTCGCTGGCAACTACGATTTCGCTGGCGGCATGGGCGCGGTCCTTCAGGAGAACCGTGGCGAGACCGGCAAAGCCGAGCAGGCCTTGTGCATAGAGCAGTACCGAAAGCACGGAGGCTGCAGATTTCGTCTTCATCGGTTGTCCCCAAAAATCAGAACCGCGGGTGCTTCAGGATAAACCCGAAGTGCCCGCGTCGCCCACGGAGCCCCCCGTTGCGACGCGGGCCTTCGGTCCTCTCGGCAGCAAGTTGCCGGAGGGGCCGCGCATCCACTTCAACCCGAGGCCGACCCGCCAGAGGGCCCTGAGACGGTTGATGCGCAGACTGGAGACAATCCAGACCAAGGCTATGAACAGCGCGGCATGCAGCGTCGAAATCTCACCCGAATTCATCACCGCCAGTTTCGTCATCGGGGTGCCGGCTACTGTGCCGATGCCGCCGACGACAAATGCGGCGATGCTTATCCTGAAGAGCCAGGACAGGGTGGTCGATTTGATGCTCATTTTCGTTGGCGCCGGCTGTTCTCGTTGGGATGACTGTGCCGCGAGCCTGTAACCAGATCATGCCGCCCAGGCCGCGCTTTGTTGCAAGTCGGTTTCGAGCGAAGCCAATCTTCTTTCATATAAGGACATCAGCACTTTCGTTTGGGGCGCGGTGCGTGATCGGGAGTGCGCAGCGAAGGCGGAGCACGCTTCCCTTGTCCACCTTGCTTGTTAACCAGAGGAAACAGATTCGAAACACAAACGAGCCTCAGCGAAGTCAGTCTGAAACATGGCGCGGGGATAAGGCGGCCACCGAATTGACGCCGGCAGGACCGGCAAAGAGGAGCCATCATGTACAAAGCCATTTCCGCCAAACTCATCAACGTCACCGCCGCAGCCGGCGGCGCCGCGCTTCTGCTTGGCACCGCCAACAGCACCGCCCATGCCGCGGCAAACCAGATCGTGGCGCGTGTTTCGCTGTCGCAGCAGACCATGGAAGTGCTGGTCGATGGCCGGCCGACTTTCGCCTGGAAGGTCTCGACCGGCGACAGTGCGCATGTCACGCCGACCGGCTCGTTCAAGCCGACCCGCATGCACGAGATGTGGCATTCGAAGAAATACGACAACGCGCCGATGCCGCATTCGGTCTTCTTCAGCGGCGGCTACGCCGTGCATGCGACCAACGCCATCAAGCGGCTGGGACGGCCGGCGTCGCATGGCTGCGTGCGGCTGCATCCCGACAATGCCGCCGACTTCTACCAGTTGGTCGAAACCTTCGGCCCGACCAACACCAGCATCGTCATCGTCAAGTAGCAGACTGCGTTTGGAGCGATGGTGCAGCGCAGCCGGCCAGGTCATGCCGCACCGCAAGTTCCCGCCTGAAGCTCCATCAGAGCTTCGCGGTAAATCAATCCAGTCAAAAAAGAGGCCGGAAATTTCCGGCCTCTTTTCGTTTGTTCGCTAACGCCGTTCGCAGCTCAGTCCGCGTGCACCGGCATCAGCTTCGGGTCTGGCTTTTCGGCGTGGTGCGGCAGGTCCTTGCTGGCGATGAAGGTGTAGAACATCGGCACCACGAACAGGGTGAACATGGTTCCGACCAGGATGCCGGTGAAGATCACGAGGCCCATCGAATAGCGCGCCGCCGCACCAGCACCACTGGACACGATCAGCGGCACGACGCCGAGCGCCATCGCCGCTGTCGTCATCAGGATCGGCCGCAAGCGCACCTTGGCCGAGGCGACGATCGCATCGCGCCGCCTCATGCCATGCAGCTCGCGCTGCTGGTTGGCGAACTCGACCAGAAGAATGCCATGCTTGGTGATCAGACCTATCAGTGTGATCAGGCCGACCTGCGTGTAGATATTGAGCGTTCCAAGCCCCAGATTGAGCGGCACGATGGCGCCAAAGATCGACAGTGGCACCGCCATCATGATGATCAGCGGGTCGCGGAAGCTTTCGAACTGCGCCGCCAGCACCAGATAGATGACGATTACGGCGGCTGCGAACGCGATAAGGATCGTGTTGCCCTGCTCCTTCTCCTGCCGGGACTGGCCGGAATAATCGATGAAGAAGGTATCGGGCAGGCTCTCCTTGGCAAGGTTCTCCAGGGTCTGCAGCCCGTCGCCCGTGGTGACGCCGGGAAGCGGCAGCGCTGATATCGTCGCCGAGTTCAGCTGGTTGAACTGCTCGATCGCGGCCGGCGCGGCGTTGGTCGAAATCTTCACTACCGCTGAAAGCGGCACCATTTCGCCGGTCACGCTACGCACGAAATATTCGCCGAGCTTCTCGGGATTGTCGCGGAATTCCTTCGGCACCTGCGGGATGATGTCGTAGCTGTTGGAGTCGCGGTCGAACTGAGCCACTTCGGCGCCGCCGACCAGCAGCGTCAGCGTCTGGCCGATGTCGGCGATCGGCAGGTTGAGAGCCGCCGCGCGGTCGCGGTCGATGGTCACCGTCACCTGCGGAGCGTCAAAGGACATCGAGTTTTGCACGACGATGAAGCGGCCGGAGGCCTGCGCCTTGTTCTTAATCTGCTCGGCCGCCTCGTAGACCTCGGCGGAACCACCGGTCGAGCGCACCACCATGGAGATCGGCAGGCCGCCGCCGGAGCCCGGCAGCGTCGGCGGCGCGAAGACGAAGGCCTCGACGCCGGCCACCTTGCCGAGGCGTCCCTGGATATCGGCTTGAAGCTCCTTTGAGTTGCGCTGGCGCTCGGCCCAATCCTTGAAGGCGAAGCCGACAAAGGCGCCGTTGGTGGCGCCGCCAAAGGCAACGGCGGAGAATTGCGCCCTGGTTTCGGGAATGTCCTTCACCAAGCCGAGGATCTGGTTGACGTAGGTCTCGGTGTAGTCCGAGGTCGCGTAGCGCGGTGCCGTCACGATCGACAACAGGAAGCCCTGGTCCTCTTCCGGCGCCAGTTCGCTCGAGGTCTTGGTGAACATGAAGCCGGTGAGCGCAACCAGCGCCACGACCATCAGCAGCGTCACCGGTCGATTTCTCAAGGAGGCGGTTACCGCCCGCTCATAGACATGCTCGACACGGCTGAAGGTTCCGTCGACGACGCGCTGGAAGCGACTGTGCGATCCCGCCTTGAGCAGACGCGCCGCCATCATCGGCGTGATGGTGACGGCTATGAGGCCGGACAGCACCACCGAACCGGCGAGCGTCACCGCGAACTCGCGGAACAGCGCACCGGTCAGGCCGCCGGTGAAGGCCAGCGGCGCGAACACGGCGGCGAGCGTGATGGTCATGGCCACGATGGCGGAGAAAATCTCGCGCATGCCGTTGAAGGCCGCCTGCATCGGCGACATGTGGTCCTCCTCCATGTGGCGATGGATGTTCTCCACCACCACGATAGCGTCGTCGACGACAAGGCCGATGGCCAGCACCATGGCCAGCAGCGACAGAAGGTTGATCGAATAGCCGACCGCAAACAAAAGGAAGCAGACGCCGACCAGCGACAGCGGGATGGTCACGATCGGCATCATCACCGAGCGGAATGAGCCGAGGAACAACAGGATGACCACGACGACGATGGCGACGGCTTCGGCGATGGTCTTGAACACTTCATCGATCGAGGCGCTGATCTGTTCGGTGGAATCGTAGACGATTTCGATGGTCATGCCTTTCGGCAGCGTCTCTTGAATCAAAGGCACGATCTTGTGGATCGCCTCCGCCGTTGTCAGCGGGTTGGCGGCCGGCGTCGGGAAGATGGCGAGGAAGGTGCCGGGCTTGCCATTGAAGCTCACCCTCGTGTCGGTGCTCTCGGCGGCAAGCTCGACTCGCGCCACGTCGCGCAAGCGCACCACCTGGCCGTCCGTCGAGCGCAGCGGAAGCTCGGCAAAGGCCTCAGGCGTCTGCAGCGTCGAGCGAACCGTGATCGAGGAGACGACATATTCGTTCTCGGTGTTGCCGGGCGCCGACAGGAAGTTGGAGTTGTTGATCGCCGCCAGCACTTCGGCGGCGGTGACGCCACGCGCAGCAAGCTTGACCGGGTCGATCCAGACCCGCATCGAATATTCCTCGGCGCCGAAGATCTGCACGTCGGCGACACCTTCGACCGTCGACATGCGGGGCCGCACGACGCGCTCGATATATTCGGTGAGCTGCTCCTTGCTCATGTTCGGATTCTGCATCGAGATGTACATCATCGCGAACTCTTGGCCGGTGCCCTTGACGATGACCGGGTCCTTGGATGCATCCGGCAAGGTGCCGCGTACGCCCTGCACCTTCGACAGGACCTCGGTGAGCGCGACATCCGGATTGGAGCCGAGCTTCATCTGGACGACCACAGTGCTCGAAGACGGCCGGCTGGACGAGGTGACGTAGTCGATGTTCTCGGTCGAGGCGACGGCCCGCGCGATCGGGGCGGAGATAAAGCCCTGGATCAGGTCGGCGCTGGCGCCGGGATAGGCGGTGGTGATGGTGATCGCCGTCTCGTCAACCTTGGGATACTGCCGGATCGACAGGTTGAAGATGCCCTGGAAACCCAGGAGCAGGATCATACAGGCGAGGACGGTGGAGAGGACCGGCCGGCGAATGAAGATGTCGGAAAAGTTCATTGCTGAGCCTGCTGGTTCGCCGACTTGCTGGGGTCAATGGTGTTGTCGACAGCGACGGACATGCCGTTGAAGAGACGGTTTTGGCCGGCGGTGACGACCTCGTCTCCAGCCTTGATGCCCTCGACGATCTCGACCATGCCGTCGTTGCGGCGGCCGGGCTTCACGAACACCTGCGACAGCACGAGCGCCGGCTTTTCCGGTTCTGCCGCGGGCTTCGCCGGGTCGACAGCCGGCTTGTCCGCGGGCTTCGCCGCGGCGTCTTCGGCAGCCGGTTTCGCGTCTGCCGGCTTTGCATCTGCCGCCGGCTTTGCCGCGTCGGCCCCTGCAGCAGGCTTTTCCTCGGGTTTCGCGGCTGGGGCGCCTTCCGCCGGCTTCGCCGGAACGACGACGAAGACGAAGTCGCCATAGAGGCTCGACGTCAATGCCGTCTGCGGCAAGGACAGAATGTTTTTCTCCTGCGGCAGCTCGACGCGAACCTGGACGAACTGGCCGGGCGTCAGCTTGCCGTCAGGGTTGGCGACCTCGCCGCGGACGGACACCAGGCGGCTTGAAGCGTCGATCTTGGGATCGATGCCGCGAATGGAGCCGGCAAACGGCATGTCGGCGCCGCCGCCGGTGCCGCCGAGGCCGAGCCGCACCGCCTGGCCTATCTTGAGCAGCGGCAGCTGCTGTTCGGGTACCGAGAAATCGACCCGCATGGTGTCCAGATCCTGCAAGGTCACCACTGCGTTGCCGGGCGAGAGATATTGGCCGAGGTCGATCTTGGGGATGCCCACGGTGCCGGCGAACGGCGCCGTCAGCTGCTTCTGATCAAGCACGGCCTGCAGCTTGTTGACCTGCGCGGCGGAGGCCGATGCAGCGGCTTGAGCGGTGTCGAGCGTGGCATCCGTTCCGACGCCGCGCCGCTGCAGCTCCAGCGCGCGTTCGAGCGCCGTCTTGTCGGACACGGACTGCGCCTTGGCCGCGACCAGATCCGCGCGTTCGACGGCATCGTCGAGCTGCAGCAGGACCGAATCGACCGGCACCTTCTGGTTGGCATGGAAAAGGATGTCCTTGACGATGCCGCTGGTCTCGACGGTAAGGTCGACACCGCGCACGGCGCGTACCGTGCCGATCGCCTCGACCCCCGGCGTCCAGTCGGAAGGCTTGACGACAACCGTCGATACGGTCGTCGCCGGCGGCTTCATGGTGGCGAAATACTGTTTGATAGCGTTGTCGCGGAACAGGTTGAAGCCGACAACGCCGACGCACACCAGAGCGAGCAGAAGCAGAATTGCGGTGATAGAGATGAAGCGCTTCACGAACTGTCCCCTCGGCCGATGTCCGGCAAAATAGCCGAATAGCGGGACACTTATCGACGCCAGGTCCCGATTACAAATGACGGCGGACTTACTGTACCGTCTGGACGGTCTTGTCAATTCCGCCTAGGCTGGTGCGGGGAAGGGATCGATGAAGACCCAAAGGGCAAATTCGCGCGACAAGATACTCGCCGCCGCCGCCGATGTCGCACGCGAGGCCGGTCCCGGCAGCCTGTCGCTTGACGCCGTCGCCAGCCGCGCCGGCGTGTCGAAAGGCGGCCTGTTATATAACTTTCCGACCAAGGCCAAACTGATGCAGGGCCTGGTGGAGAATTACCTGCGCGCGTTCGAGCTGGCGCTGGAATCGGGCCGTGTCGCCGGCGCCAGCGGCGAGAGCCTGCTCGCCACCTATATCCGGCTCTCGGCGGATGATTGCGAGGAGCCGAAGCCGACGGCTTCGTGGATATTCTCGGCGATCGCCGAGGATCCGGATTTCCTGACGCCGATAAAAGCCTTCAAGTCGCAGCTGCTGCAGCGGCTGAAGAGCGAGACGCCGGACCTCAAGACGCTGCTGGTCTGCTTTCTGGCCATCGAAGGGCTGCGCAGCATGAACCTCTTCGATTCCGACGTGCTGTCCGCCGACGAACGCCACTTGCTGGTATCGGCCCTGCTGGAGATTGCAGGATAGCTCAGGGCGTCGGATCGAAGAAGCGATACGGGCCGGGCGGAAAGGACGGTTGGTGAGCGGCATGGCATAGGCACGCATCACGACATCGGCGATTTCAAGCTACAGCCCCCTGATTCGTTGGATCGATGGTTCAGGAATGACTGCGCGAATGCGCGGTCGACTATGTTGCGCCGCACCATAACACTGCCGTGTCAGCCTTGAGACGGCGCTCGGCGAGGCCGGCAAAGCGCGTTTTAGGGCTGTGATGGCGCCGACATATGGTTATGGCATTGTCATGTTGCGGCGCACAAACTATGTGCCTTTGTAGTCCTCCTAACAGTCGCGAGATCTCCATGGGTTCCCTTTCTTCGAAGAATGCGCTCGTCACCGGATCGACCAGCGGCATTGGCCTGGCCATTGCCCGCGCCCTTGCCGCCGAGGGCGCCAACGTCACGATCAACGGCCTTGGCGAAGCCGCGGCGATCGAACAGGAGCGCGCCGGCATCGAGAAGGATTTTGGCGTCCAGTGCCGCTACTCCGGCGCCAACATGATGGACGGCGCAGCGGTGACCGCCATGGTGCGCGAAGCCGAGCAGGCCTTGGGCAGCCTCGACATTCTGGTCAACAATGCCGGGATACAGCATGTCGCGCCAATCGAGGAGTTTCCCGACGACAAGTGGGAAGCCATCATCCGCATCAATCTGCTTGCCGCCTTTTACGCGATCAAGGCCGTGGTGCCCGGCATGAAGGCGCGCAAATGGGGCCGCATCATCAACACCGCGTCGGCGCATGCACTGGTCGCCTCGCCGTTCAAGTCGGCTTACGTCTCGGCCAAGCACGGCATAGCGGGTCTGACCAAGACGGTAGCGCTGGAAGTCGCGCAGGACGGCATCACCGTCAACGCCATCGCGCCCGGCTATGTCTGGACGTCACTGGTCGAAAAGCAGATCCCCGACACGATGAAGGCGCGCGGCATGACCGAGGAACAGGTCAAGCGCGACGTGCTCCTGGCGGCACAGCCGACGAAGCAATTCGTCACCGTCGAGGAGCTCGCCGCGCTGACGCTGTTTCTGTGCTCGGACTCGGCCAGGCAGATTACCGGCACGACTTTGCCGATGGATGGCGGCTGGACGGCGCAGTAGGCGCGCTCCCCCGGCGCCGCTCTTTCCTTGACAAAGACGAAAGATCAATCCAGCATTGTGGCAAGGGGTTCCTTCGCGACGACCCCGTGAGGCGTCAGCCCAATGATCGCGTCCAAACTCTCACTCTGGAGGTGGACGCCATGCCGTCAACAACCGCAATCACCGTAGCGCAGCTTTCCCGCCTTGTCGGTCTGTCCGACGCGCCTGTTCTTGTCGATGTCCGCATCGACGAAGACTACGACGTCGATCCGCGGCTGCTTCCGGCCTCGTGCCGGCGCGACTTCAAGTCTGTTTCGAGCTGGGCGGCCGAGTTCACGGGGGCTCATGCTGTCGTCATCTGCCAGAAGGGGCTGAAGCTCTCGCAAGGCGTTGCCGCGTGGCTGCGCCATGAGGGCATTGCTGCCGAATCCCTTGAAGGCGGCTTCGAGGCGTGGCAGGCGGCCAAGGGACTTCTGGTCAAGGCCGACAAGATACCGCCCCGCGACGACAAGGGCCGCACGGTCTGGGTGACGCGTGCCCGCCCCAAGGTCGACCGCATCGCCTGTCCTTGGCTGATCCGCCGCTTCGTCGATCCCTCGGCGGTGTTCCTGTTTGTCGAGCCGTCTGAAGTGCTGGCGGCCGCCGATCGGTTTGGGGCGGTTGCCTTCGACATCGACGACGTGTTCTGGAGCCATCGCGGCGAGCGCTGCACCTTCGACACGATGATCGAAGAGTTCGGGTTGCGGTCCGAAGCGCTCGATCGCCTTGCGCTGATCGTGCGTGCAGCCGATACGGCGCGCCTCGATCTCGTACCGCAGGCGGCCGGGTTCCTCGCTGCATCGCTCGGGCTGTCGCGCATGTTCCGCGACGATCTCGAACAGCTTGATGCCGGCATGCTGCTCTACGATGCGTTCTTCAGATGGTGCCGCGATGCCACTGACGAAACCCACAATTGGCCCAGCGCGGGCAAAGCGCCATGAGCGCCCTCGCCGCGGACGACGATGCACAGGCTACCGAGGCTCCGATCGTCCCGACCTTCCGCCAAGCCGCGAAACTGTGGGCAAGGATCGGCCTGCTCTCCTTCGGCGGGCCGGCCGGACAGATCGCGCTGATGCACAAGGAATTGGTCGAGGATCGCCGCTGGATCGGCGAGCAGCGGTTCCTGCATGCGCTCAACTACTGCATGCTTCTGCCAGGCCCCGAGGCACAGCAGCTCGCCATCTATATCGGCTGGCTGCTGCACCGGACCGCCGGCGGCCTCGTTGCCGGCATCCTGTTCGTGCTGCCCGGTGCGTTTGTCATGCTGGGCCTCAGCATCTTCTACGTGCTTTACAATGATGCGCCCGTCATCGAGGCGCTGTTTTTCGGCATCAAGGCGGCGGTGCTGGCCGTCGTCGTCGAGGCGGTCCTCCGCATCGGCAAACGGGCGCTCAAGAACCGGGTGATGATGGCGATCGCGGTGGCCGCGTTCCTTGCCATCTATGTCATCAGGCTGCCGTTTCCGCTGATCATCCTGGTTGCAGGGCTGACCGGCTGGATCGGCAACCGCTTGGCACCGGCGCGTTTTTCCGGAGCCGCACGCGGCAAGGACAATTTGCCCGATGTCAGGGGCGCCGTCGACGTCATGTTCGAACGCGGCGACCTCGCTCACACCAAGCCGACGAAATGGCACGCGCCGCGCACCATCGCGATCTGGCTGCCGATCTGGCTCGGGCCGGTCGTACTGATCCTGGCGCTGACCGGCCCTGCCAGTGTTTGGGCACAGCTTGGCGGCTTCTTCAGCCTGATGGCGGTGGTCACATTCGGCGGCGCCTACGCTGCGCTCTCCTATGTCGCGCAGGCAGCGGTGACCTCGTTCGGCTGGCTGGCGCCGGGTGAAATGGTCGATGGGCTTGGTCTGGCCGAGACGACGCCGGGACCATTGATCCTGGTGCTGCAGTTCGTCGGCTTCGTCGCCGCCTATCGTCACGCCGGTGCGATGGGACCGCTTGTGGCCGGATCGCTCGGCGCATTGCTGACGCTCTGGGTGACGTTCGTGCCGTGCTTCTTCTGGATCTTTCTGGGTGCCCCCTACATCGAGGCGCTGCGCGGCAACAAGGCGCTGTCGGCGGCGCTGAGTGCGATCACGGCGGCTGTGGTCGGCGTGGTGATGAACCTTGCGCTGTGGTTCGCACTGCATGTCGTCTTCGGCGCGGTGCACCGTTTTGGTCTTGGGATGGAGCTACCGGTGCTGTCGTCGCTGGATTGGCGCGCCGCGCTGCTGGCGGCGGCCGCCATGGTCGCCATGCTGAAACTGAGGATCGGCATGCTGCCGACATTGGCCGGCTCGGCGCTGGCCGGACTGGCGCTGCTGGCCTTGCCTGCGTAGCGTCCGAAGGCGCGACCAGCCATTATCACAGCCGGATTTTTGAGGTATGCCGGGCCGGCGCACAACGGTCGCGGGCGCTGGTAGGATCAGCGCTGGCCCCGGAGATACGCTTTACGTCGAACCCGATACCGCCAAGCTGAACCTGCTCGACGCGGAGAGCGGCGCGCTGGCGAACTGATTTGACGAGGTTGGCCGAGCTGTTCAAAGTCGATCCTGGATCGCACAACGGGATATGACATGGTGGATTCCGATCGGATCGACAAGCTGATCGCAGGGGTGCCCCCCGCCTTGGCGCTTCGTGCCGGGCTGGACCTTGGCATCTTCACCTGGCTCGGCGGCGATGCTGCGACTGCCGACAGCCTTGGGGCAGCGCTCAAAGTCGAGCCCGCTCGTCTGTCGCGGTTCCTCTACGCGCTCGCCAGCATCGGTCTCCTCGACGTCGAGGATGGTCAGTTTCGCAACGGAGCCGAAGCGTCGGAGTTCCTCGACGCGTCCAAGCCGACCTATCGCGGCGGCGATCATGTGCTGCTGCGCGAACTCTGGGGAGCCGACCTTTTGACCGCAGAGTCGCTGCGGCAGAATCGGCCGGCCGCGCTGCACGACTTTTCCGAAGCGGGGCCAGAATCCGCAGCGGCCTTCAGCCGCATGCTCGCACCGGGAGGGGTGATTTTCGGCCGAAATCTCGCCCGTGAACTGGACTTCTCGGCGGTCAGTTCGGTGATCGACATCGGCGGCGGCGCCGGGACCATTCTGGTCGGTCTTCGCGAGCGATGGCCGCATGTTGCGGCGACTTTGATGGAACTCCCGACGGTCGCGGCGGTCGCACCAGCGATCCTGTCGGAATACGGTGCCGGCGATGTGGTTGTCGAAGAAGGCGACATAACGGTCGCGCCATCGACCGGCCGGCATGACTTGGCAATCCTGAAGGCTGTCGTCCAGGTCCTGCCGCCGGACCAGGCGCGCAGTTCGATCCTGAACGCGGCGCGTTGCCTCACCCAAGGAGGCGAGATCGCAATTGCGGGGTGGGGTGTCGTCGATGACGACCGTCTCGGCCCGCCTGAGGGTGTCTTTCTCAATCTCACCTTCCTGAACCTTTACCGCGCAGGCGAATCGTACACGGAAGGTCAGTATCGCGGGTGGATGGCCGAAGCTGGGTTCCGGGATATCTCCAGGTCGCAGCTGACCGACGGCACCACGTTGTTTCGTGGGCGCCTCACGGACTGATTGTGGCTGGAGTAGTTGGTTTCGGGCGTGCGTGGCCCTCAGAGCCAGCCCCGGACGGATTGCACAAAGTTCCTGAGGCGGCGTGAGCCGATCTTTCCCCTTACCGGCAGCGCGGTGTCCCCTGTCTTCTCGATAGCTTCTTCGCAGAGGGGGCATTTAAATGTCACTTGGTCGACAACAAAGTTCGGGATAGCGGCATATTTCGCATTCGTCGATTGGGGCGGAACCTCCGACAGGATGTTGCGCGGTCGCTGCAACTTGCGCCTAGCTAGCCCGTTCGACTACGTCGAATCGGAATGGAGTTTTTAGACATTCGTTTATCTATTCGTGGTTTCTAATACATATGGCATCCAACGCGTTCACCCGGATTTGGTTTGCTTTGAGCCGCCTAAGGCGCGCCACGAACGGTAACGTTGCCGTCATCTTCGCCTTCACCTTGCCGGTCGTGGTCGGCGGCGCCGGCCTAGGTATCGAGACGTCCTTCTGGTACTACAGCAGCCTTAAGCTGCAGGCCGTTGCCGATGCCGCGGCCTATGCCGGTGCGCTCGAGAAAGTCGCGGGTTCCGACAACCCGACCATCATCGCCGCCGCCACGCAGTCCGCAACTTCGAACAATTTCGCCACGCCGGGCACGATCCAGGTCAACACGCCGCCATTGTCTGGCCCGAACACCGCAAAGAAGGCGGTGGAGGTCATCGTCAAGCAGAACCTCGATCGCTACTTCACGGCGATTTTCAACAGCACGCCGGTTCCGGAACAGGCGAGGGCGGTGGCACTGATCACCGATGGCGCCTATGCCTGCAACACGGCGCTCAATCCGTCGGCCTCGCAGGCGGTGAGCATTTCTGGCAACACCAGCCTCAAGCAGATCGGCTGCGTCATCAATACGAATTCGATCGCCGCCGATGCCATCAAGCTTCAAGGCTCGGCGACCCTCCAGACTGACTGCCTGATAGCGGTCGGCGGCGTTTCGCTTAGCAGCACACCCACGATGGTTTGCAAGGCCCCGATCACGCATGCTCTGCCGGTGGCCGATCCGTACGCCGATCTGCCGACGCCCACCGGCGGCAACCCGTGCAAGAATGTCAACGGCAACAAAACCTCGCAAACGCTCCAGCCTGGCACCTATTGCAGCGGCATGAGCCTCAACGGCAACGTCACGCTTTCTCCCGGCGTCTATGTCGTGCAGGGCAGTATGAAGGTCAACGCCAACGCGGTCGTCGCGGGCAGCGGGGTAACCATCTTCATGGCCGGCAGCAACACCGTCAGCATGAATGGCAACGCCACGGTGACGTTAAGCGCGCCGACATCCGGAGCCTATTCCGGCGTGCTGTTCTACGGCGACAGGACTGGGACCGCAGCGCAGAGCACCTTCAACGGCACGGCGAACTCGCTTCTGACCGGCGCCATCTATTTCCCCAGGCAGCAGGTCAACTACCTTGGCAACTTCTCGGGGAACGGCGGCTGCACCCAGGTCGTCGCCGACACCATCCAGTGGTCTGGCAGTACGACCATCAAGCAGGACTGCACCAGCCTCGGGATGAAGAACATCCCGGCGGCGCTGTCCGTTCAGCTCGTCGAGTAGCGGGATGGGTAAGCGGGCCTTGCGCATTGTCCGGGACAAAGCCGGGTTGGCCGCCGTGGAATTTGCCATGTTGCTGCCCATCCTGTGCTTGGTCTGCCTCGGCATCGCCGACGGCTGGTCCTACGTGACGAGTTACCTGCAGATGCGGGCCGGCGTCAAAACCGCGGCCAATCTGGTGATGGCCGGCGCGGGCAGTGACGCGGCCAAAGACACGGGAACGCAGGCGGTCGCGCTTTCGAGCTGGGACAACAAGCCCGATGACGCCGCGGTCGTGCTGGTCCGCTCCTATTTGTGCGGCACCACGGTCGTGGATGAGACCACCATCTGCGGCGGAAAGAAGCTGCCGACCGTCTTCATCCAGATAACGGCGACGGGCACCTGGGTGCCCCCGTTCAACTTCGGTGTCTTCCCGGACCCGCGCGCGATCAGTCATCAGCAGGTGATCCGTGTCCGCTGAAAGGATCGGGTCCAGATGGCGCCGTGACTGCTCCGGCGGAACAGGGCTGGAATTCGCCTTGATCGCGCCTTTCCTGGTTATGCTTTTGTTCGGAATCTTCGCCTTCGGCTGGGCCATGAATGCCGTGTCGACCGTCCGCTATACGCTGGAGACCTCTTCTCGGGCGCTGCAGCTGAACAACACGCTTTCGCAGAGCGACATCCAGGCCATCGCCACGCAGAAATTGGTGAACCTGGGTCTGCAGAACGTCATTGTGACGATCGCGATCGACCCTGCCAGCGGCGGCTTCAAGATGGCGCATCTGACCGCGAGCTATGCCTTCGTCATCGCTTTCCCGTATTTCGACCAGTATCCGATAAATTACGCCACGACCGTCACGGTGCCCCTGGTTGCTAGCTAGGCGTACGACCGGCTTTCGTTGAGTTGGCGGCGCCGAACTCAGACCGTAACGGATCAACTGGGAACCATCGCTCGATCTGGAATTGTACTTGCAAGAGGTCGATTCTCTTCGCCGCTGTAGATGCTTAAAGCTCGCTCCTGAGACCTCAGGGATGGACTTTTTCTATGGCACTAAAGTTAGGCTGCTTGCTTGGTCGCCTCCGTGAAAATCACCGAAGACCAGTCCATCAGTGCTGCAACATGCCGACAGGCTATCTCAGTCACCAAGCCTTTGATCTTGCTGGTGATCCCGACAGGAATCGAACCTGTGACCTACAGATTAGGAATCTGCCGCTCTATCCTACTGAGCTACGGGACCACGCGGCCCGACACATAGCCGCTTCCGATCGTTTCGCCAAGAGGCTCGCCGAAGGCAATGAAGAGGCCGGCCGAAGGCTAATCGGCCGGCCTTTCGTCGGGGCAGGTCAGGCTGCCAGCGCCGTTTCGGCCAGTTTCACCCAGTAGCTCATGCCGTGCGGTATGACTTCGTCGTTGAAGTCGTAGGCCGGATGATGGAGGCCGGCGGTCTCGCCATTGCCGATGAAGATGAAGGCGCCAGGTCGGGCTTCCAGCATGTAGGAGAAGTCTTCGCCGCCCATCACCGGCTGGATGGCGCGGTGGACCTGGGTGTCGCCGGCGACATGTGCCGCGACATCGCCGGCAAAGACCGTTTCTTCCGGATGATTGAAGGTCACGGGATAGTTGGCGTCATAGTCGACAGTGATCGTCGCGCCGAAGGCGGTGGCTATTCCTTCGCAGATGGTGCGGATGCGCTCTTCCGACTTCTTGGCGATCTCTTTCTTCAGTGTGCGCACCGTGCCGGCAATCTCGGCGGTCTCGGGAATGACGTTGTAGGCGTCGCCGGCGTGGAACTTCGTCACCGAAACCACCACCGCCTCGACCGGATCGGTGCTGCGCGAAGCGACCGTCTGAAGGGCGCCGACCAACTGGCTGGTGATGACGATCGGGTCGATCGTGCCGTGCGGCATCGCCGCATGGCCGCCGCGGCCCTTGACCGTGATGGTGAACTCGGCGGTCGCCGCCATGATGGGACCCGGCCGGATGGCGAACTGGCCCACCGGCAGGCCCGGCATGTTGTGCATGCCAAAGACGCGCGAAATGTCGAAACGCTCCATCATGCCGTCCTTGACCATCTCGTTGCCGCCGCCGCCGCCCTCTTCGGCCGGCTGGAAGATAACCGCGACCGAACCGGCGAAATTGCGCGTTTCGGTCAGATATTTGGCGGCGCCCAAAAGCATCGCCGTATGGCCGTCATGGCCACAGGCGTGCATTTTGCCGGGAACGGTCGAGGCATAGGCCTTGCCGGTGATCTCGTTGATCGGCAGCGCGTCCATGTCGGCGCGCAAGCCGATGGTCGCGCCTTGCCCCTTGCGGCCATGGATGATGCCGACCACGCCGGTCTTGCCGAGGCCCGTCACCACGTCGTCGCAGCCGAATTCCTTCAGCTTCTCGGTGACGAAGGCGGCGGTCTTGAAGACATCGAAATTCAGTTCTGGCGTCTGGTGCAGATGGCGTCGCCAGCCGGCAACTTCATCCTGCATCTCGGCGGCGCGGTTGAGAATCGGCATAATGGTTCCATCTCGCTGTTGGAGCAGACGATCTGGCCTGCTTGATTGCAATTGTGATTGCCATGCTTGTTGCCATCTTGGCACTTTGCCATCTTGGCGTCACATAGGGTAAATAGCACCCCAGACAATGTGATCCGGAAATTGAGGGCCGGATCAGGTCATGCTGGCCATCGCGTAACGAAATCTTACGGAGCCAGGGGCGACTACGGCAAGAGGCGATTTCGGATTCCATGATGCGGCACAGCCATATCCTCAAATTACTGCTAACGGGCGGCTTGGCGCTACCCATGCTGGCTGGGCCAGCTTTGGCCAATCCGGTGATCCTGTTCGACCTCAACAGCGGCAAGGTTCTGCAGCACCAGGACGCATTCAAGCGCTGGTATCCCGCTTCGCTGAGCAAGCTGATGACCGCCTATGTCACCTTCCGGGCGATTGCCGCCGGCGAGGTCCAGCTCGATTCACCGATCAAGGTGACCAAGCATTCGGCGGGCGAACCGCCGAGCAAGATGGGCTTCAAGCCGGGCTCGGTGATGCGGCTCGACAATGCGTTGAAGATGATGCTGGTCAAATCGGCCAACGATATCGCCATGGCCATCGGCGAAAACATAGGCGGCTCGCAGGCCGGATTCGCCGTTCGCATGAATGCGGAGGCGGCGCGGCTCGGCATGACCGGAACGCATTTCGTCAATCCGAACGGACTGTTTTCGCCGGAGCAGTATACGACGGCGCGCGATCTTGCCCTGCTGGTGATGGCGATCCGCAAGGAATTCCCGCAATACGCCCCCTGGTTCTCGATCGAAGGCCTTGCCGTCGGCAAGAAGGCGATCTCCAACTACAATCTCTTGATCGGGCGCTATCCCGGCGCCGACGGCATGAAAACCGGGTTCGTTTGTCCCTCGGGCTTCAACATGATCGGCTCGGCGACACGCAATGGCCGCACGCTGGTCGCGGTCGTGCTCGGCGAAAAATCGGCGATCAGCCGTGCCGAGACCGCCGCCAGGCTGCTTGACCAGGGCTTTGCCATGCCCGACCCGAACTGGCTCACGGTCGCGGCCATGCCTTCCTATGGCGATACCATGTCACCCAACGACATGCATGATGAGATCTGCAAGAAGAAGGCGCCGCACGAGCAGTCCGAGGCGGCTCCGCCGGTGGCCGCGAAGGGCGCCGACGTGCCGAAATCGCCCTATCAGGAAAAGCTCGACCACGTGCCGACGCTGGTTGCCGTGGGCCTCGGCGGCGCCACCGGGCCGGCGCCGAAGGCGATGCTCGACCAGGGCGGCCAGGAATACGCCGATGTGCCGCTGCCGAGCTGGCGGCCAGACATTCCGGCGCCAAAGGGCGCCGAACCGGCCGTGGTGGGCCAGGCAACCGCGGTGCAGGGCGACCAGCTGGTCAAAGCCGCGAACTAGGCGATGGCTGGCTTTCCGATACCCGTCACGGTGGTCACCGGCTTCCTCGGCGCCGGCAAGACGACATTGCTCAACCGGCTGCTCAAAGATCCGGCACTGGTCGACACGGCCGTCATCATCAACGAATTCGGTGAGGTGGCGATCGACCACCTTCTGGTCGAGCAGGCCTCGGACGGCATCATCCAGCTGTCCGACGGGTGTCTATGCTGCACGGTGCGCGGCGAACTGGTCGACACGCTGGCTGACCTCGTCGACCGGCTGCAGACGGGCCGTATCGCCCGTCTCGCCCGCGTCGTCGTCGAAACCACCGGGCTCGCCGATCCGGCGCCGGTGCTGCAGTCGATCATGGCGCATCCCGCCCTGGTGCAGGCCTTCCGACTTGATGGCGTCATCACGCTGGTCGACGCGGTCAACGGCAACGCGACGCTCGACGGCCATGTCGAGGCGGTCAAGCAGGTGGCAGTCGCCGATCGCATCGTGCTGACCAAGGTCGATCTGGCCAGCGATCCCGGCGACGTCGATGCTTTGCGAACGCGACTCCATCAGCTCAATCCAGGCGCCGTGGTGCTGGACGCCGGCGACGGCCGAACCGGCGTCACGGCGCTGTTCGATTGCGGCCTCTACAATCCGGCGACCAAATCCGCCGATGTCCGGCGCTGGCTCGGCGAAGAAGCCGCCCATGAGCACCACCATCATCATGATCATGACCACGGCGAGCATGAGCACCACCACCGCCACGATTCCCGCGTGCGCTCCTACTCGCTGGTCCATGACGGCCCGGTGCCGTTTTCGGCGATCGAGATGTTCCTCGACCTGCTGCGTTCTGCGCATGGCGACAAGCTTTTGCGGATGAAGGGCATCATCGAGCTTGCGGAGGACCCGTCGCGGCCGCTTGTCGTCCACGGGGTGCAGAAGATCCTGCATCCGCCGGCGCGGCTGCTGGCCTGGCCGGACGGCCAACGCGGCACCAGGCTGGTGCTGATCACGCTCGATATGCCGGAAGATTATGTGCGCCGGCTGTTTTCCGCCTTCACCAACCGGCCGTCGATCGACACGCCGGATCGCGCGGCGCTGGAGAGCAATCCGCTGGCGATAGCCGGGGGCTGATTCTCAGGCTCGCTCTGCGCCGCGTTCGACCAGGAAGCGGTGGCCGCCGGTGACGGCTGACGTTTCAACCAGTTGGTGACCAGCGTCGGCGCAAAAGGCGGGGATGTCGATGACCGCCAGCGGGTCGGTGGTCTCCAGCCAAAGCCGGCTGCCCGGCTGCATTGCCGCCAGGCGTTTTTTCGCCTTGAGAACGGGCAGGGGGCAGTTCAGACCCTTGAGGTCATAGATTGCGGTGTGATTTGTTTGTTTGTTTTCATGCATGTCTTTGTCCCAAAACCGCTGCGCACTTTTGGGCGGCATGCATCGGCAAGGCGAAAACCTCAGCCGCCGAACATGCCTAGCAGCTTGTTCTTGATCTTCGACATCCGGCTTTCGTCCGCCGGCGGTTCCGCAGGCGCCGCCTCGACGCTCGCAGTGGCGACCGGCTGCTGGGGGGCCTGCTTGGCTGCTTCCTTTTCGGCCAGCGCTTGGGCCTTTGCCGCTTGCTTTTCAGCCAGTGCCTGGGCCTTGGCGGCTTTCGCAGCCTCGATGGCAGCAACCCGCTGTTCCTCGGCCTTGCGCTTGGCTTCCTTCTCTGCGTCCAGCGCCGCCATTTTGCGGCCGGCCGGCGAATCGATGCGGCCCATGCGCGCCGTCTCGGTCAGCGTGCCGTCGGAATTCAGCGACGGCGGTTCGATCGGCACGCGCTCGCCCCGGGCGCGGCGCTTCGACCAGTCGGAAACGATGCTGGCTTCCTTGATGCCGGCAATGGTCGGCTTGGGCGCCGGCACGCTGGCTTTGACCGCGCCGGTGAAGGCCGCGTCATAGCTGCTTTGATAGGCGTTGAGTGCGCTCTTCAGCGAATCCGGCTGCGTGGTCGCCGGGCAGGCGCCGGTCGGATCGAATGTCGTGCCCTCGGGCGCCACCTGGTTGAAGACATAGCGCTTGTCGCAGACATCGACTTTCGGCGGCACCTTGGTGATCTCGAAATTGTCGTAACCGACCTTCAGCATCTTCCAGAACTCATAGTTCGGGTCGTTGCGGTAGCGCGCCATGTTGGCGGCGGTCATGCGGAATGGAAAGGCCTGGATCTGGAACTCGGTCTGGCCGCCCTGGAAGGCATCGCGACCAAAAGCGTAGATCTGCTCGATCTGAGGGTCGGTCATCGAATAACAGCCCGACGACGAGCAGGCGCCATGCACCATCAGATTGGCGCCGGTGCGGCCATTGGCACGGTCATAGGCGTTGGGATAGCCGATGTTGAAGGACAGATGATAGTTCGAGCGCGGATTCATCTGCGACGGGCGGACCGTATAGAAACCTTCCGGCGCCTGGCGGTCGCCCTCGGTGTATTTTGGGCCGAGCTTGCCCGACCATTTGCAGATGTCGTAGCTGGCGACCATCTCGTAGCGGCCGGTGGTCTTGGCCTTCCAGATTTCGAGCTTGCCTTCTTCCTTGAAGATGCGAGCCATCACCGACGAGGTGCGGATCATGCCCTTGGCTTTCATGTCGGCCAGGATCTTGTCCGGCAGCGGCTTGCTGGCTTCCGGCGCAAAATTCTTCATCGAGGAATCGTTGCAGCCGGCAACGCCAAGCGCGGCGATCAGGAGTCCAGTGCGGGCAAGCTTGGTAAACATGGATACGGCTATGTCTTTTTCTCGCGGCACGGCCGGATAGCGCCCGGGCCTGCATGCTGAACACTGACGGACCCTAAGCCCGTTAACCTTGAAAATTCCTTACCGCAAGCGTCGGACGGCGTCCCCCACGGCAATTCGCCCGGTGTCACGGATTTTTTATTGAGCCGAATGCGGCGGCATTTTTATGGCGAAATTGCTCCTTGACGCCACATTGCGGTGCGCTGCCGGCCAAAATCAGAGGCTGCGGCCCATCGCCAGATATTTTTCGCGGCGCTGTTCGCGAAAATCGGTGTTGGCGCCGGCAAAATCCTTCATCGTCTTGGCGATGAGGTCGCCGGTGGCGGCGATCACCGTTTCGGGCGCGCGCTGGGCGCCGCCGAGCGGCTCGGCAATGATGGCGTCGATGATCTTCATTTCCAGAAGGTCCTGGGCGGTGATCTTCATGTTGGTCGCCGCATCTTTCGAGCGCGTGGTGTCGCGCCACAGGATCGAGGCAGCGCCTTCCGGCGAGATCACCGAATAGATGGCGTGTTCCAGCATGTAGACGCGGTTGGCGGTGGCGATCGCAATGGCGCCGCCCGAACCGCCTTCACCGATGACGACCGAAATCGATGGCACTTTGAGGCCGAGGCAGGCCGAGGTTGAACGGGCGATGGCTTCAGCCTGGCCGCGTTCCTCGGCGCCAACGCCGGGGTAGGCGCCGGCGGTGTCGACCAGCGTCAGAAGTGGAATCTGGAAGCGGTCGGCAAGTTCCATCAGCCGCACGGCCTTACGGTAGCCTTCAGGGCGCACCGAGCCGAAATTGTGCTTGAGCCGGCTCGCCGTGTCGGAGCCCTTTTCCTGGCCGATGACGGCCACCGGTTCGCCGCGGAAGCGGGCGAAGCCGCCGATGATCGCCTGGTCCTCGCCGAAATTGCGGTCGCCGGCGAGCGGCGTGAAATCGCTGAACAGACCCTTGATGTAGTCGAGGCAATGCGGCCTGTCGGTGTGGCGCGCGACCTGCACCTTCTGCCACGGCGTGAGCGCCTTGTAGATGTCGCGCAGCGCGTCGCGCACGCGCTTCTCGAGCCGGCTGATTTCGTCGCCGACATCGACCGCCTCGCCATTCTCGGCAAGCTTCTTCAGCTCGAGGATCTTGAGTTCAAGGTCCTGCACCGGCTTTTCGAAATCGAGGTAATTGTACATTCTTGAGCGGACCGATGCGTCGGAAGGCAAACATCGCGCAGATGTAGGCTCCGCGCGGGCACGTTGCCCTCACATAGCGATATGAGGCCTAGTCGGCAAGCGGATGATGATCGTTGACCAGCCGCACCAACCGCTCTTCCAGCACATGCGTGTAAATCTGCGTGGTCGAGATATCGGCGTGGCCGAGCAACTGCTGCACCGCCCTGAGATCAGCGCCGTTCTGCAGGAGATGGCTGGCAAAAGCATGGCGGAGCACATGCGGCGAAATTTTGGCCGCTGATATGCCGGCCCGCGCGGCAAGGCCTTTGAGGTCGCGGGCAAAGACCTGCCGGGAGAGAAAGCCGCTGTCGCCGGCGGCCGGGAACAGAAACGGGCTGTCGGCGAAAGCCGGCACCGACGCCCGGGCCGTGAGCCATGCCCGCATCGCCATGCGGGCCTTGGCCGACAGCGGCACCATGCGCTCCTTGTCGCCCTTGCCGCGCACCATGAAGAAGCGGTCGGCGCGCTGGGCGACGGTCACCGGCAGGCCGACAAGTTCGGACACACGCAGACCGGTGGCATAGAGCACCTCGACCAAAGCGTGCAGGCGCAGTGCCGCCACCCGGTCGCCATTGACGCCATCGCCTGTCTCAAGCGCCGCACGGTCGAGCAGCCGACCGGTATCGGCCTCGCTCATCGTCTTGGGCAGCGGCCGGCCCTTTTTCGGGCTGTCCAGCGTGCCGGTCGGGTCGTCGCCGCGCAAGCCCTCGGCGTAGAGAAACTTGAAGAACTGGCGGATCGCCGACAGTTTGCGCGCCTGCGACGTCGACGCAAAGCCGCGCGCCGCGATATCGTCGAGATAGGCGCGGATGTCGGCTGCGGCGGCAGCGGCAAGCCCGCCGGCAATCTGCTGCGAAGCGTCTTCGAGATCACGGCGGTAGGAAGACAGCGTGTTTGCAGCGGCACCGCGTTCGGCGCTCATCATCTCGAGAAAGGCTTCGATGCGAGCCGCGCTGTTCATGTTCCAGGGGTCAGTTTTGGGTCAGTTTTTCTTGGGGTTCAGCTTTTCCGGTGGAATGCGCACGGTGATTTCGGCTTTTTTCGGCTCGACGAACATCGCCAACGCCACCATCGTACCATAGGCAATGCCGGCAAGAATCATCATCGTCACGACAAAGCGGAACAGTGTCGGCATCAATCTTCGCCCGTCTTTTTGCTCTGCGATTCCAAGCCCTGTGTCCTTATGGGACGCTAATTCCGTCAATTCAAGGACGAAGGGCTCTGCGTGCGAAAGGCGCTATGCTTGACGCAAACGGGCTTTTGATGTCGATACGCCGGCAAAGACGGCTTAGAAACAGCATGGTCTCATGAACGCGTTACCAGCAAATCCTCCCGGCGATAGCCATGCCGCGCTGCTCGACAGGCTGGGCAGCCGCTCGATCGTCTTTGTCGGCCTGATGGGCGCCGGCAAGACGGCGATCGGCCGCAAGGTGGCGACGATGCTGTCGCTGCCCTTCGTCGACAGCGACCAGGAGATCGAAACCGTGTCGCGCATGACGGTGCCGGAACTGTTCGAACGCTATGGCGAGACCGAATTCCGGGCATTGGAGCAGCGCGTCATCCTGCGCGTGCTGGAGAGTGGGCCGCAGGTGCTGTCGACCGGCGGCGGCGCGTTCATGAATGCGCAGACGCGGGAAGCGATCGCCGGGCATGGCGTGTCGGTGTGGCTGAAGGCCGAGATCGACCTGTTGATGGAACGCGTGTCCAAGAAGCAGAACCGGCCGTTGCTCAAAAGCGCCGATCCGCGCGCCGTGCTCGAGCGGCTGATGGGCGAGCGCTACCCGGTCTATGCCACGTCCAACATCACCGTGCCGACACGCGACGACCGCAAGGAGGTCATTGCGACCGAGGTTGTCGACGCGCTGTGCGGGCATTTCGGCATTCCGGCTCCGACTGCGCCGGGCGAGGTGCGGCTGTGAGCGAACCGGTCACTGTCGAGGTCGGCCTTGGCGAGCGTGCCTATGACATCCTGATCGGCCCCGGCCTTTTGGCGCGCGCCGGCGCCGAGATTTCGCGCCGCCTGCCCGGCACGAGAGCGGCGGTGGTCACCGACGATAATGTCGCGGCGGCACATCTCGACGCGCTGAAGGCCGGTCTGGAAACACGCGGCATCCAGCCTGCCGTCATCACTTTGCCGGCCGGCGAAAAGACCAAGAGCTTTGGCCATCTCGAAGAGGTGGTCGACGGCGTGCTCGCCGCCAAGCTGGAGCGCGGCGATGTCGTCATTGCGCTCGGCGGTGGCGTCATCGGCGACCTCACCGGCTTTGCCGCCGGCATCGTGCGCCGCGGCATGAATTTCGTCCAGATTCCAACCTCGCTGCTGGCGCAGGTCGATTCCTCGGTCGGTGGCAAAACCGGCATCAACAGTCCGCGCGGCAAGAATCTGCTCGGTGTCTTCCACCAGCCGAAACTGGTGCTGGCCGATACCGAAGTGCTCGACACGCTGCCGATCCGCGAATTTCGCGCCGGCTATGCCGAGCTTGCCAAATACGGGTTGATCGACCGACCGGCGTTTTTCGCCTGGCTGGAAGCGAACTGGGAAAAGGTGTTCGCTGGCGGACCGGAGCGGGCCGAGGCCATCGCCGAGGCGTGCCGCGCCAAGGCCGATGTCGTCGCCCGCGACGAGTTCGAAACCGGCGACCGCGCACTGCTCAATCTTGGCCACACGTTCGGCCATGCGCTGGAAGGCGCCACACAGTATGACGGCGCCCGCCTCGTCCATGGCGAAGGCGTCGCCATCGGCATGGCGCTGGCGCACCGCTTTTCCGCAAGGCTCAATCTGGCCAGCCCCGACGACGCGGCGCGGGTCGAGGCGCATCTTCGCGCCGTCGGTCTACCTTGGCGGATGGCCGACATCCCTGGTGAGTTGCCCGATGCCGAGGCGCTGCTTGGCTTCATCACCCAGGACAAGAAAGTGTCGCGCGGCGCGCTGACATTCATCCTGACGCGCGGCGTTGGCCAAGCTTTTATTGCCAAGGATGTACCGGCGTCGGAAGTGCTTTCGTTCCTCAGGGAGAACCACCCGGGCCAGGAAAGCCGGCAGCGATGATCAACGAGCCCGGCTGGACCGTCGTCGCCGTCCTTGCCATCCTCATCCTGCTTGTCCTGGCCGTGCGCACGCGCCTGCTTGCCATATTCGGCTATGAGCTGTCGCGCATCGAGCCGCAGCGCTCGACACAGGACGAGTTGCGCGGCGCGGTCGACGATTTCCGCCGCGACGGCCAGATGGTGCGTGAGGACCGCGACCGCGTCGGCGGGCTGTTCGATCTCGCCGAGCTCGAAGTCTCCGACATCATGGTCCACCGCACCAATATGCGCTCGGTCAATGCCGACAATGGGCCGGAAGCGGTGGTGCGCGAGATCCTGCAAAGCCCGCACACCCGCATGCCGTTGTGGAAAGGCTCGCTCGACAACATTGTCGGCGTGCTGCACGCCAAGGACCTGCTGCGAGCGCTGAACGAGGTCGGCAACGACTTTTCCCGGATCGACGTGATGAAGATCGCGTCGAAGCCTTGGTTCGTGCCCGACACCACCACGCTGCAGGAACAGCTCAACGCCTTCCTGCGTGCCAAGGCGCATTTCGCCATCGTCGTCGACGAATATGGCGAGGTCGAAGGGCTGGTGACGCTGGAGGACATTATCGAGGAGATCGTTGGCGAGATCGCCGACGAGCACGACGTCGACATTCAGGGCGTCAAGCAGGAGGCGGACGGTTCCGTGGTCGTCGACGGCACCGTGCCGATCCGCGATCTCAACCGGGCGCTCGACTGGAACCTGCCTGACGAGGAAGCGACCACCATTGCCGGGCTGGTCATCCACGAGACGCAGTCGATCCCCGAGGAAAAGCAGGCTTTCACCTTCCACGGCAAGCGCTTCGTGGTGATGAAACGCGACAAGAACCGGATCGCCAGGATCAGGATCAGGCCGGCGGGCGAATCCTAAAGGTACCGAGCAGGTCCGCCACATGACGCTCTTTGCCGAGCTTATGCCGCGATCTGGCTCGTAGACCGTTCGTGGATTGTCGCACCGGTTTGAGCGTCAACTGCGACCAGGCTGACCTCGTAGCCCCAGAGGCTGCGGACATGGCGGAGCGTCGCGTCACGGCTGGCCCCTTCGAGCACAACACCATCCTTTACCCTGTGTTGCAGCCGCAACTGCCGGTCGCCGAGCAGGTCGACATCAATCACCTGGATGTCCGGCCGATTCGCTCCAAGGTCGTAACCGTGGGCAAGCTGGGCGCGTATCTTGTGATAGCCACGTTCGTTGTGGATCGACGCGACTTCGAAATGCGGTTTGTCGGCTCCATCGCCAAGCACGAAGAACCGCCATTTTCGGATCAAGCTCGGGCTGAGGTACTGGCGGATAAAGGATTCGTCGCGGTGGTTGGCCCAGGCCTCAAGCAGGACCTCGCGCCAGTTGCCATGTCCTGCAATGTCCGGGAACCAGTCGCGGTCCTCCGCCGTCGGCTCGGTCGAAATGCGCTGTATGTCCTGCATCATGTCGAGGCCGAGGGCATAGGGATTGATGCCTGAAAACCGGGGATCGTCAAAGGCCGGCTGGAAGATCACGTTCGAATGGTTGCGCAGGATTTCGAGCATGGCACCTTCGCCGATCCGGCCACGATCGAATAGCATGTTCATGAGCGTATAATGCACGAAGGTGGCGCAGCCTTCATTCATCACTTGAGTCTGTCGCTGCGGGTAGAAATATTGCGCGATAACGCGGACGATCCTGATGATCTCGCGCTGCCAGGGTTCCAGGATCAGGCTGTTCTTCTCGAGGAAATACAGGAGGTTTTCCTCGGGAAGGTTGAGCGATCTCTTGCGCTCCGCCATCCCTTGATCCTCATTGCCGGACTTGTTTTTGTTCTGCGATGGCGGCAGCGTGCGCCACAGATCGTTGTAGGAGCGCTCTTCGTATTCGAGGCGCTCGCGAAGCCCTTCGCGCTGTCGCTCCGACGAGAGCTTTGGCGGCCGGTGGTAGCGGAACACCCCTTGTTCCATCAGCGCATGGGCGGAATCGAGAATGGCCTCCACTGCTTCAAGGCCGTGCCGCTCCTCGCACCGGGCGATGTAGCCCTTGGCGAAGTCCAGATAACCCAGGATTGCCCCGGCGTCGGTCCATTGCTGAAACAGATGATTGTTCTTGAAGAAATGATTGTGGCCAAGCGCCGCGTGGGCCGTCACAAGGGCCTGCAACGCCATGGTGTTTTCCTCCATGAGGTAGACGATGCAGGGATTGGAGTTGATGACCAGTTCATAGGCCAGCCCCCGGCCACCCTTGCGGTAAAGAAGCTCCTGGTGAAGGAAATGTTTGCCGAACGACCAATGCCGATACATCAGTGGCATGCCGATAGATGAGTAGGCGTCGAGCATCTGCTGGGAGGAGATTATCTCCATCTGGACCGGGTAAGTATCGAGATACAACTCGTCGACCGCGATCGCCTCGATCTCTTCAAAAGCCCGCGATAATTTCTCGAAATTCCAGTCGGAACCGGAAAACAACAAATTCGTTTCGTTGGCTCGCCTGACCATCTCTCTCTCTCAAGCGCTCTTGATGGCCGCCGGCTGCCTGGCGAAGAGCCGGTGGAAGACCGGGTAAATATCCGCGGGAGCAGCGATGCGGCTCATCTGGAAGTTGGGCCATTTCAGCTCGATCGTACTGTAGGCGCGCCAAAGCGACGTCCCGTTTTCGGTAGCACCGAATATGTGGCTCTCGCGTTCGTCGATGATCTCGACATAGGCGAAATACTGGCACAGGCGCATGAGCTTGCCGTTCATGAGTTCTATGCATCGCTCGGAATCGGTGGTGAAATTGTCCCCGTCAGAGGCCTGCGCGGCGTAAATGTTCCACTCGCTGGCAGGATAGCGCTGGCCGATAATGCGGTGCATTTCGTCGAGCGCGGTGGAGACGATCGTACCGCCGCTCTGCGTGTTATAGAAGAACGTGTCCTCATCCACTTCGTGCGCCTCATGGGTATGGCGGATGAAGACGATCTCCGTGCGTTCGTAGCGCCGTTTCAAGAACAGGTGCAGCAGCACGAAGAAGCGTTTGGCCAAGTCCTTTTCGCGTTGGCCCATCGATCCGGACACGTCCATAAGGCAGAACATGACGGCATTGGCATTCGGCACCGGCCGGGCGTCGAAGCGGTTGAATCGGATATCGACCGGATCGACAAAGGCAATTCGCCTGCGCCGTCGCTCCAGCCGGTCAAGCTCGTCGCGTAATTCCGCGATGCGCTGGCGCACCGCCGCGCCGGCCGGGGCCGACTCAAGCGTGACGATTTCCCGGAGGATCGCCTCCAGTTCCTGCTGCGTGGGGCGCCTCAGCGCAATGCGCCGGCCTAGGCTGTTGCGCATGGTGCGGCCGGCATTGATGTTGGTCGGGGAACCGGTTGCCGCGAAGCCGGCCCGGCGCGGCTTGAAGGCAAGGATTTCCTTGAGATTGAGCTTAACCAGGTCGGGCAGTTCGAGATCCTCAAAAAAGAGTTCGAGCACCTCCTCGCGTGACAGCACGAAACGAAAATCGTCTTCCGACGCCGTGTTTCCTGGCGACGACGCCGCGCCGCCCCCATGCGGCTTCGGGAGCAGGTCTCCAGGGGAAAAATGCCTGTTGCCCGGAAGGATGTGTCGGCGCCGTCCGCTGGCCCTGTCATCGTTGAAGCTCGGCTCGGCTGTTTTCCTTTCAGGCATGGGCACGGCGTGCTCGGTATCCACGTCGGCGATCCTGCCAGTGCGGATTTGATCGCGAATGCTCCGCTTCAACTCCTCGCGAGCACGCCTGAGGAAGCGCTGTCGATTGCCAAGGCTCTTGTCCTTGGGGTTCAGGCGACGGTCGATGAAGATCGGCATGGAACCATCCGGCTCTGTCAACCCGCCTTGTTCACCCGCATGTACCAGTCCACCAGCCGGCGTACCTGCCGTTCTGTGTAGCCACGCTCGATCATGCGCTGCACGAATTCGTTGTGGCGCTTTTCCGTAACGCTGTCTTGCTTGGAGCCGAAGCTGATCACCGGCAAGAGGTCCTCGACCTGTCCGAACATCCGCTTCTCGATGACCTCGCGCAGTTTTTCATAGCTGGTCCATGACGGGTTGCGGCCGTGGTTTCTTGCGCGAGCGCGCAGAGTGAACTTCACCACCTCGTTACGGAAGTCCTTGGGATTGGCGATGCCTGCCGGTTTCTCGACCTGCGAAAGTTCGTTGTCCAGGATCTCCCGGTTGAGGATCTGGCCGGTGTCGGGGTCCTTGTAGTCCTGGTCCTCAATCCAGGCATCCGCATAGGCGATGTAGCGGTCGAAGAGGTTCTGGCCGTATTCGCTATAGGACTCCAGATAGGCCTTCTGGATTTCGTGGCCGATGAACTCGGCGTAGCGCGCCGCAAGCTCCGACTTGATGAATTCAAGATAGGCCGCTTCCGTTTCCTTCGGGAACTGCTCCCGCTTGATCGCCTCCTCCAGAATGTACATCAGATGCACAGGATCGGCGGCCACCTCCTCATTATCGAAGTTGAATGTCTGCGAAAGGATCTTAAAGGCAAAGCGCGTGCTGACGCCCGTCATGCCTTCATCGACGCCGGCGGCGTCGCGATATTCCTGGACCGACTTTGCCCTGGGATCGACTTCCTTCAGATTTTCGCCGTCATAGGCGCGCATCTTGGTGTAGAGCGGCGAGTTGTCGTGCTCGGCCAAGCGCGTCGAAACTGCAAAGCGGCTGAGGATGTCCAAAACTTCAGGGGCACAGGGGCTGGCGGCCAACTCGCTCTCACGCAGCAATTTCTCATAGATCTGCCTCTCTTCGGTGATCCGCAGGCAATAGGGTACCTTGACCACCAGGATGCGATCGAGAAACGCCTCGTTGTTCTTGTTGCTCTTGAACTGTTGCCATTCCGACTCGTTGGAATGGGCGACGATGATCCCCTGGTAGGGAAAGGCGCCGAAATTTTCAGTGCCGTTGTAGCTGCCTTCCTGTGTCGCGGTCAGCAGCGGATGCAGAACCTTGATGGGTGCCTTGAACATCTCGACGAATTCAAGCAGACCTTGCGTGGTCCGGTTCAGGCCACCGCTATAGGAATAGGCATCGGGGTCGGACTGGCTAAAATTTTCCAATTGCCTGATGTCGACCTTGCCGACCAGGGCCGAGACATCCTGATTGTTCTCATCGCCAGGTTCGGTCTTGGCAATGCCGATCTGGCGCAGCCGCGAAGGCATCAGCTTGACAACGCTGAATTTGGAAATGTCGCCAGACAATTCGTCGAGGCGCTTGGCCGCCCATGGCGAAATCAATCCGTTCAGCCGGCGCCGGGCTATGCCGTATTTATCCTCTAGCAGATCACCCATGTGATCGGGATGGAACAGCCCAAGCGGCGACTCGAAAACCGGGCTGATCTGGTTGCCGACCTTCAGCGTGTAGATCGGGCGCTGCTCCATCAGTTTCTTCAGGCGCTCGGCCAGAGAGGATTTGCCGCCGCCGACCGGGCCGAGGAGATAGAGGATCTGCTTGCGTTCTTCGAGCCCCTGCGAGGCATAGCGGAAATATCCAGCTATGCGCTCGATCGTATCCTCCATTCCATAGAAGTCAGAAAAATGAGGGTAGATCTTGAGGGTCCGATTCGAGAAAATGCGGCCGAGGCGCTCGTCTTTGCTGGTGTCAACCAGTTTTGGTTCGCCGATTGCGTCGACCATCCTTTCGGGCGCCGAAGCGTACATCGATTTGTCTTCCCGACAGGCAAGAAGATACTGTTGGATGCTGACCTCTTCGTCCGCCGCATTGGCATAAATTTCCGAAAAAAGATCGAAGACGTCGGATTGGGTTGCACGCATGATGTTCTGCCCTCGGAGCCGATCTGGATTCCAATCGCCTCATCACCTTCAACTGTCGGAAAGCATTGTTGGTTCCCTTCACATGAAGGAGAGTGGCTGCAATCCGGGTAGAAGGCTTGGGAGGAAACATTCGGAGTGGCTGGAATGGCGGGTTGCCCGGTGCTGCGGCGCTGATGGGCGGCGTTGTCGCCGGCCAGCTATCTCGATGGACACAAGCATCCGCCGACCTTCATCGCCTATTCGCGCGCCGAAGGCCGCGACGACCAATCGAAGGCTTTGCCAAACGCCTGCGCGCCATCGGCACTGAAGTGACGCTGTTCGACGGCAACGCCTACACGCATATGTCGATCAATCACGACTTCGGCGAGGACGGCGACGCGTTGACCGCCGCGATGCTGGCCTTCCTGAATGGACCGTCGGTTGATCGCCGGATCCCGCGAGGCGTCCTGGATCAGACCAAAAGCCCCGGCGGGACATTGCCGACCCGGCGCCTACAGGTGCAATTGTTCCTGAATTGTCGATTGGGAAAGAAAATCATGAATGGCGCCGATCTGCTGTGCGACGTGCTCCTGGCCAATGACGTCACGGTCTGCTTCGCCAATCCTGGCACATCCGAAATGCATTTCGTTGCCGCACTGGACCGCAAACCTCAGATGCGTTGCGTGCTCGGCCTGTTCGAGGGCGTGGTGACCGGCGCCGCGGACGGCTATGCGCGCATGACCGACCGCCCGGCAGCAACGTTGCTGCATACCGGACCGGGTCTCGCCAACGGTTTGGCCAACATGCACAACGCAAGGCGTGCGCGCAGCCCGATGATCAACATTGTCGGCGACCATGCTTCTTACCATCTGCCGCTCGATGCCCCGCTGACCAGCGACATAGAAGGCCTGGCGTCGCCGATGTCGAACTGGGTTGGCCGCGTCAAGGGGCCGGCCGATATTGTGCCGGCCGCAGAGGCGGCTTTCCGCGCCTCACTCACGCCGCCTGGCGTCACGACGCTGATCCTGCCTGCGGATGCCGCCTGGGGCGAAGTTGCTGCGATTTCACCTGGCAAGGTGAAGCTGGAGCCGCCGCCCGCCGTCGACATGGCTGTTGTGCGCACGATCGCCGAAGCAATCCGCGCCGCGCCGGGCCGTGTCGGCATGGTGGTGCGTGGGCAGGCGGCGCGCGCCGATGGACTTGAAATCGCAGGGAGAATGTCATCGGGAAGCGATGTCAGGCTGTTCAGTGAGGTTCTGATCGCCCGCATGCAGCGCGGCCGCGGGCGGTTCGCCCCGACCCGCATTCCCTATCCGGTCGATGCGGCGACGGCCATGCTCCGGGATATCGACTTGCTGGTGCTGGTCGGCGCCAAGGAGCCGGTTGCCTTCTTCGCCTATCCCGGCAAGCCCGGGCGGCTGGTTCGGGACGATTGCAAGGTGCTTTCGCTGGCGGCGCATGGCCAGGATCTGAAAGCGGCGCTGGAGGCGCTGGCTGCCGAGGTCGGCATCAAGCCGACGCAGCAATTCGCCGCCGCAACCGCCTTTCCAGACGAACCGACGCTGAGCGGCAGACTGACGGACGATGCCATCGCGCTGTCGGTGGCGCGCAAACTTCCGGCCAATGCCATCGTCTGCGACGAAGCGGTCACCTCGGCGAGACGGTTCTTCGCGCTATCCGCCTTTGCGGCGCCGCACGACTACATGATGGGTACGGGCGGATCGATCGGCGGCGGCATTCCGATGGCGACAGGAGCAGCGATCGCCTGCCCGGACCGCAAGGTGATCAATCTCGAGGCCGACGGCAGCGGCATGTACACGGTGCAGGGACTGTGGACCCAGGCCAGGGAAAAGCTTGACGTCGTGACCATCATCTTTTCCAACCGGACCTACGCCATCCTGCATGGCGAAATGAAGAATGTCGGGGTCAATGAGATCGGCGAGAACGCTAGGCGCATGCTCGATCTCGACCATCCGGCGCTGGACTGGGTTGCGCTGGCCAAAGGCATGGGCGTCGAGGCGGCCCGCGCCGACACGTGCGAGCGGTTCGACGCGCTGCTCGACAGTGCCCTGTCGCGTCCGGGACCGTTTCTCATCGAAGCGGTGATCTGAGGCGGAGAGACTTACCAACGGGTCTTTTCGCCGGGTGCAGCCGGTTCGATTGCCAGCGCATGGACGCCGGCTTGCAGCTCCGCTGCGAGCAATTCGTTGACGGCGCGGTGGCGATCGATGCGGCTCATGCCGGCAAAGACGGATGAGACGATGCGGACGCGAAAATGCGTCTCGCCGGTGCCGTCATAGGCACCGTGATCGTCGGAGCCGTGGTGGTGATGACCGGCATGAAGGTGGCTTTCATTGACGATCGCCAGCCGCTCCGGCGAAAACGCCTTGTTCAGCTTGTCTTCCATCGTCGCCTGTATGGACATCGCCATCTCCCTTCACCATATCTGCAAGGCGTGATCGGGAAATCGGATCGATCCCGCCGGGCCGCCACAAAAATCGCCATTCGCCCTGCTTTATGCCGCGATTCAGCGGTTAGGGCGATGATCGCGAAAATGTCAATTCTTGTTTCGCACGTGCGAACAGCCCATAAATGGGTGAGATGAAACCGTACCCCAAATATTTCGAGAAAATTCGGGTCCGTCCCGACAAGGATGCGGAGCTGAAGTCGCACTCGCCGATCTGCCAGTGGGACGGCTGCAAGGAGGCCGGTACCCACCGGGCGCCGGTCGGACGCATGAAGGAAGGCGAGTATTTTCAGTTCTGCTTCGATCATGTGCGCGAATACAACAAGGGTTTCAACTACTTCTCCGGCGTGCCGGACACCGAGATAGCCCGCTTCCAGAAGGAAGCGATGACCGGCCACCGGCCGACATGGAAGATGGGCGTCGCCGGCGCCTCGACGCGCTCCTCGCCCGATTTCGCCCAGCAGCGTTCCGGTCGCGCCGGCTATTACAACCGCATGCGCGATCCCTTCGATCTGTTCAAAGGGCCGAAGGACCCGCGCGAGGCGCGCGAACGCAAGGCCAAGCCGCTTGAGGCCAAGGCGCTGGAAACGCTTGGCCTTGATACAAAGGCGACTGGCAAGGACATCAAGGCGCGCTATAAGGAACTTGTGAAGCGCCACCATCCGGATGCGAATGGCGGCGATAGAGGTTCGGAAGACCGGTTCCGCGATGTGCTGCAGGCCTATCGCGTGCTCAAGCAGGCGGGTTTGTGCTGAGCAACCTAACGGTTCGTGTCGTTTTCCAACTTTCATAAGGGTGGAAAAGGCTCTAAGACCGCCCCCGGACAAAATCGATTGCCGGCGAAATCAGGCATTTCGCCCGTGGAGACTTGGATAGAGATGAACAAGGTCGATCGCGACATCGCCAATTTGCCCGACACGACGGTGTCGGTGAAAGACAAATTCGGCTTCGAGTCCAAGATGGTAGTGCCGGCCTATTCGGTGACCTCGGAACATGTGCCGGACATCGATCCGGATTATCTGTTCGACAAGGCGACGACGCTGGCGATCCTTGCCGGCTTTGCCTACAACCGCCGCGTCATGGTGTCTGGCTATCACGGCACCGGCAAATCGACCCATATCGAACAGGTCGCCGCCCGCCTTAACTGGCCCTGCGTGCGCGTCAACCTCGACAGCCATGTCAGCCGTATCGACCTCGTCGGCAAGGACGCCATCGTCGTCAAGGATGGCCTGCAGATCACCGAATTCCGCGACGGCATCCTGCCCTGGGCCTACCAGCACAATGTCGCGCTCTGCTTTGACGAGTACGATGCCGGCCGTCCGGACGTGATGTTCGTCATCCAGCGCGTGCTGGAATCGTCGGGCCGCCTGACGCTACTCGACCAGAGCCGGGTCATCCGCCCGCATCCGGCGTTCCGCTTGTTTTCGACCGCCAACACCGTTGGCCTCGGCGACACCACCGGCCTCTATCACGGCACGCAGCAGATCAACCAGGCGCAGATGGATCGCTGGTCGATCGTCACCACGCTGAACTACCTGCCGCACGACAATGAGGTGAACATCGTGCTGGCCAAGGCCAAGCACTATCGCGACGGCAAGGGCAAGGACATCGTCAACAAGATGGTGCGCGTCGCCGACATGACGCGCTCGGCCTTCATCAATGGCGATCTGTCGACCGTGATGAGCCCGCGTACCGTCATCACCTGGGCCGAAAATGCCGAGATCTTCGGCAATATCGGCATGGCGTTCCGGCTGACCTTCCTCAACAAGTGCGACGAGCTGGAGCGTTCGGTGGTGGCCGAGTTCTACCAGCGCGCCTTCGGCGAGGATTTGCCCGAGAGCGCCGCCAACGTGGTGCTGGGCTGAGCAGAGCCTCGATGGCGGGTCCGGGCGACAACACGCGCAACAAGTCGAAGACGGGGTCTGAAGCCGACAGCTTCAAGCGTGCCGTCACCGTCTGCATGCGCGCCATCGCCGGCGACAAGGAGCTCGAAGTCGGTTTCGCCAAGGACCGCCCGGCGCTCGCCGGCAGCCGCGCCCGTCTGCCCGAACTGCCGAAGAAAGCGTCCAAGACAGACATCGCGATTACTCGTGGCCTGGGCGATTCCATGGCGCTGAAGCGCGCCTGCCACGATCAGCGCATCCACACCAAACTGGCGCCGGAAGGCAAGCTGGCGCGCTCGATCTATGACGCCGTGGAACAGGCCCGCGTCGAGGCGATCGGCAGCCGCGCCATGCAGGGCGTCGCCGACAATATCGGCTCGATGCTGGAGGACAAATACGCCAAGGCCAACCTTGTCGACGTCAAGGACAAGGCCGACGCGCCGATCGAGGAGGCGCTGGCGCTTATGGTGCGCGAAAAGCTGACCGGACGGCCGATCCCGAAGAGCGGCGAACGGCTGGTCGAACTCTGGCGGCCCTGGGTCGAGGAGAAGGCCAAGGCCGATCTCGACGGACTGTCGGCCAAGCTCGGCGACCAGCAGGCCTTCGCCCGCATCGTGCGTGAGATGCTGGCGTCCATGGAGATGGCCGAGGAACTCGGCGACGATCAGGAGACCGAAGACTCCGAGGACAATGACGAGGACCAGCCGCAAGGCGAGGAGCAGAGCGAGGAGGGCGGCGAAGAGGATTCCGGCTCCGAGCAGTCGCAATCCGAGGACGCCGAGGCCTCGGCCGACGACGAACAGTCGTCCGAGACTGAGGCCTCCGACGCCACTGCCGACGATCTTTCCGACGATGACGATGCGGACGCCGAAACGCCGGGCGAGGCGCGCCGTAACGACAACCCGTTCGCCAACCTGCCGAAAGAGATCGACTACAAGGTTTTCACCACCGCCTTCGACGAGACCGTCGGTGCGGAAGAGCTGTGCGAGGAAGAAGAACTCGACCGGCTGCGCGCCTTCCTCGACAAGCAACTGGCCAATCTCTCCGGCGTCGTCGGACGGCTCGCCAACCGGCTGCAGCGCCGCCTGATGGCGCAGCAGAACCGTTCCTGGGATTTCGACCTCGAAGAGGGTTATCTCGATCCGGCACGCCTGGTTCGTGTCGTCATCGACCCGATGCAGCCCTTGTCGTTCAAGCAGGAGCGCGACACCAAATTCCGCGACACGGTGGTGACGCTGGTGCTCGACAATTCGGGCTCGATGCGCGGTCGGCCGATCACGGTTGCCGCCACCTGTGCCGACATTCTGGCGCGCACGCTGGAGCGCTGCGGCGTCTCGGTCGAGATCCTCGGCTTCACCACGCGGGCGTGGAAGGGCGGACAGGCTCGCGAGAAGTGGCTGAAGGACGGCAAGCCGCCGAACCCCGGCCGGCTCAACGATCTGCGCCACATCATCTACAAATCCGCCGATCATCCGTGGCGTCGCGCCCGGCGCAATCTCGGCCTGATGATGCGCGAGGGCCTGCTCAAGGAAAACATCGACGGCGAGGCGTTGTTATGGGCGCACAACCGGCTGATCGCCCGGCCCGAACAGCGCAAGATCCTGATGATGATCTCGGACGGCGCGCCGGTGGACGATTCGACGCTGTCGGTCAATCCTGGCAACTATCTCGAGCGGCATCTGCGCGCCGTCATCGAGCTGATCGAGACGCGCTCGCCGGTCGAGCTGCTGGCCATCGGCATCGGCCACGACGTTACCCGCTATTACAGGCGCGCCGTCACCATCGTCGATGCCGAGGAACTGGCCGGCGCCATGACCGAGCAGCTGGCCTCGCTGTTTGCCGAGGAAAACGTGCGCGATACACGCCGCGGCGGCTACCGGCGCGCTGGATGATTTTTTTGCGCGGCGGGTTTCGGCAGATGCTCTTCGCGGTCACTGCCTTGTTCGGCATGGCGTTTGCGCCGGCCATCGCCGCCGGCCCAAGCGCGGTCGAGCCGGTCGAAGTCTCGGCGCGGCCGATCACCACCTTCAATATCGGCAGCGCCGACAAGCAGTTTGGGCTGCTGGAATTCGTCGGCGGTCTTGAGATGAACTCGACGACGCGCGATTTCGGCGCGCTGTCGGCATTTCGGTTCGTCAAACCTGGCAGCGATTTCATCGGCGTCGCCGATACGGGCTTCTGGTTCTTCGGCTCGATCACCCATGATGCCGACAAGCGGCCGTCCGGCATCCAGAATTTCCGCATGCAGCAGATGGTCGATGAAAAGGGCCGGCCGATCGACAGGAAATGGGAAGTCGATGCCGAGGGCCTTGCAGTCAAGGACGGCATCGCCACCGTCGGCTTCGAGCGCGATCACCGCGTCGCCCAGTTCAAGATCGACCCCAGCAACATGACGGCGCCGTTCAAGCAACTGAACTTTCTGGTTCCAGCCCGCGAACTGCGACAGAACCGCGGTTTCGAGACCGTCACCCACGCCAATCCCAACGGCCAGCACGAGGGCGGCCTCGTCGTGGTCTCGGAAAAGAGCTTGGACAAGGCTGGCAACATCTATGCCGCCATCATCGAAGGGCCGCACAAGGGCGTCTTCACGGTCAAGCGCAACGGCGATTTCGACATCACCGACGGCGCTTTCCTGCCGGATGGCGATCTCTTGCTGCTGGAGCGCAGTTTCTCGATGGCCGGCGGTGTCAGGATGCGGCTGCGACGCATCTATGGCGAAAGCGTCGAGAAGGGCGCGGTTGCCGACGGGCCGGTGCTGATGGAAGCCGACATGGGCTACCAGATCGACAATATGGAAGGGCTCGACGTCTGGACCCGCGATGACGGAGCGCTGATGGTGTCGCTGATCTCGGACGACAACCATTCGATCCTGCAGCGCAACCTCTATCTGGAATTCATCCTGCACCAGGATTGAGAGCCCTAAGGCTTGGTGGCGATCCAGATGACGTGGCGCGCGCCGCGCTTGCCATTGGCGCGCGTCTTCACCTCGTCCACGACAAAGCCCGCCTGCTTGAGCCTAAGTGTGAAGCCGGCATCGGGGCCTTGCGACCAAACAGCCAGCACGCCCCCGGGCCTGAGCGCTGCACGCGCCGCGCCGAGGCCGGCAGCGCCATAGAGGGCGTCGTTGCCCCTGTAGACGATGCCTTCGGGGCCATTGTCGACATCGAGCAGGATGGCGTCCCAGGCTGCCTTGTCGGATCTTATGATGTGCCCGACGTCGGCTTCGCGAACCGTCACACGGGGATCGTCGAGACAGCCGGCGAAGACCGCCTCCATGGGGCCGCGCGCCCAGGCGATGACGGCGGGGACAAGCTCGGCAACGGTGATGCCTGCATCGGCGCCCATTTGGGCAAGCGCAGCGCGCAGCGTAAAACCCATGCCGAGGCCGCCGATCAGGATTTTCGGTTGGGCGCGGCCGCCGATCTTTTCACAGGAGAGCTTGGCCAGCGCTTCCTCGGAGCCGCTGAGGCGGCTGTTCATCAGCTCATTGGTGCCGAGCATGATCGAGAATTCGCTGCCGCGCTGCTTGAGGCGCAGTTCCTGTCCGCCGTCAGGCGTTTTGGCCGAGCCGAGCTGGACCCAGGGAATCACGGCCTAGACAGCCACGGCCGGCTGGCTCCAGTGGGCGGCGAGCAGCCGGTAGGGGATCAGGGCCACAACAGCGATGATCAGCTTCACCGAGAGGTCGCCCAGCGCCCAGGAGACCCAGCGCATGGTCTCGAACGGCAGCACGCCCATCAGCGGCGCCGTCTCCAGCGCAAAGCTGTCGTTCGGGCCGGCAAAAGCGAAGGCGGCCGACAAGGCGATGCTGAAGAACACCAGGGTGTCGAACACCGAGCCGACCAGCGTGCCGACGATCGGCGCGCGCCACCAGCTCTGCCGGCGCAACCGGTTGAACACGGTGACGTCGAGCAATTGCGCGCAAAGGAAGGCCGCGCCGGAAGCTGTGGCGATGCGCACCAGCCGGTCGGCTGATGTCTCGAACTCGATCAGGCCGTGGCGAAACAGGAAGGGCGGGACGAGGATCGAGCAGACCACAGCGGTCATGAAGCCGACAAGGACGATGCGGCGCGCCACGGTCGGCCCGTAGCGGCGGTTGGCAAGGTCGGTGACCAGGAAGGAGAAGGGATAGGTGAAGGCGCCCCAGGTCAGGATGTCGCCCAGCGACAGACCGCCGGCCTGGCCCTGCATCGGGAACTGCACGAGGATGTTCGATGCCACGACGACAAGCGCCATGGCGGCCACAAAGGGCAGATATCGCGAGAAGGAAGTCATTTTTTTATCCTGGGTAATGGAACCAGCCAGGCGCTAGCCGAAGTTCGGGTCGCGCTGCCTTGCAAGTTTTGAGCATCGGATTGCTCCGATGCTGCTGCCTTAGAAGTTTTGAGCATCGGATTGCTCCGATGCTCAGGGCGGTCGTCCCCCGCCTTGATATCGTTAAGCGGCGGGCTGGTCGGCCAGCTTCTTGGCGATCTGCTTCTTCAACAGGCGCGCGCGCTGCGACAATTCCTTGGCGTCGGCCTTGGCCAGGAAGGCGTCGAGGCCGCCGCGATGCTCGACCGAACGCAGCGCGTTGGCCGAAATGCGCAGGCGCACATTCTGGTTCAGCGCTTCCGAAATCAGCGTCACATTGACGAGGTTCGGCAGGAAGCGGCGCTTGGTCTTGTTGTTGGCGTGGCTCACATTGTTGCCGGTCTGGACTGCCTTGGCAGTGAGTTCGCAGGTGCGGGACATGGTTCTAACCTTCAGTTCTGTCTAGCCTGCCAAACCTTGTTCGCCCGCGCCGGGTGGCGCGCGGTTTCAGTCAGGCGGCCTTATGGAAAAGTTGGCGTTCCTTAGTTGCATTTCGCCAATGCGTCAAGCTCCGGCTTGCCCACGACTGTGACGGGCGTTTCACATAAAGGCCGGAATTCAGCCTATAAGCGGTCGGACAGGGACATTTCAAGCCGGAGTCGCCCGCCTCCGGTTAAAAAAATCAAGGACCGAGCCCGCCATGCTTCGCCCGTCACATGCCGTTGTCGCCATACTTGTCGCCGCCTTGCCAACATCAACCCTTGCCGCCGCGCCCGCAGCCACCGCACAGTCCTTCAAGGGCGAATACACGGTGTCGTTCCTGGGCCTTTCCGTGGCCAAGGCGACATTTTCCAGCCACTACGAAGGCGATAGCTATTCCATAGACGGCACCGTCTCCAGCGCGGGTCTCGCCACCTTGTTCGACGACACGAGCGGCACGATCTCGTCAAAGGGCAAGATCCTGGGCAAGCAGATGCAGCCGCAGGTATTTCGCGCCGATTATAAGTCCGGCAAGAAGGCTTCCATGGTCGATATCCGCTTTGCCAATGGCGCGGTGACCGCCACCCAGGTCATTCCCGAGCCGAAAAAGCGCAATGCCAAAAACTGGATACCGCTGGGCAGCAACGATCTGGCATCGGTGCTCGATCCGATGGCGGCTACCGTCATCCATGCTGACAGCCTCGACCAGGTCTGTGGGCGCAAGGTGAAATTCTATGACGGCGAGATGCGCGCCGACCTGACGCTGACCTACGCCTCGAAAGGATCGATCTCGGTCAAGGGCTACAAGGGCGACACCGTTACCTGCAAGATGAGCTTCGAGCCGGTGGCAGGCTACCGCAAGGGCCGCAAGGCGCTGAATTACCTGAAGAAGAAGAGCCAGATGATGGTGACGTTTGCACCGCTCGGCCAAACCGGCATATATGCGCCGATCCACGCCACGGTCGGGACGCAGATCGGCACCTTGACTGTCAGCGCGGGGCGGTTCGAAGCTACTGAATAGACGCGCCCACCCGAATAGAAATGGGGCGAGTCGCCGGAGACGGGCATGGGGCGCGCAACACTGATCGGTTTCTCGGCGGTCGCCATGTGGGCGCTGCTGGCGTTGCTCACCGATGCGTCGGGCGCCGTGCCGCCATTCTTGCTCTCGGCCATCACCTTCACCATCGGCACCGCGGTCGGGCTGGTTGCCCGGCTGTTCATGCCGGCGACCGATAAAAGCCTGAAGATCCCACGCCAGGTCTGGGTGATCGGCATTGCCGGACTGTTCGGCTACCATTTCTTCTATTTCACCGCGCTGCGCAACGCGCCGGCGGTGGAGGCAAGCCTGATCGCCTATCTGTGGCCGCTGCTGATCGTGCTGGGATCAGCGCTGATGCCGGGCGAGAAGCTGGCCTGGAACCATGTCGTCGGCGCGCTGCTCGGGCTCGCCGGGACCGTGCTGATCGTCACCAAGGGTGGCGGCCTCGCCTTCGATGCTCGCTACACCTTCGGCTATGCGATGGCGGCCGTCTGTGCGCTGCTGTGGTCGTCCTATTCGCTGCTGTCGCGGCGCTTTCCGGCGGTGCCGACCTCAATCGTCACCTGGTTCTGCGCCGCCACGGCAGCCCTGTCCCTCATCTGCCATGTTCTGCTGGAAAAGACGGTGCTGCCCGATGGCCCCGGCCAGTGGCTGGCGGTGGTTGGTTTGGGGTTGATGCCGGTGGGTGCCGCCTTCTACGCCTGGGATATCGGCGTCAAACGAGGCAACATCCAGGTGCTCGGCGCGGCAAGCTATGCGGCGCCACTGCTGTCGACATTGGTGCTGATCGCGGCGGGCGTTGCCGAGCCGTCGCTGCGTATCCTGGCGGCCTGCGTACTGATCACCGGCGGCGCGGCGCTGGCGGCGAAATCGTTGTTCCTGCGCAAGGCGGCAACTGGCGGGGCAAGCGCATGACGATGCCGTTTGCCGGCGGCATCGACGCCAACGCAAATGCAACATTGATTTTTTCGCTGGTGGCGGCGGTGATCTACGCCTTCACCCTGGATATGCGGCCGACGCTGGCCCGCTCGGCGGCAAAGACGCTGGCCGTGGCCATGCTTGCGGCGCTGGCCTTCATGCAAGGTGGGCCGCTGTTGCTCGTCTCTGCGCTGGCGCTCAGCGCCGTCGGCGATGCCTTCCTGTCGCGTGACGGCGAAAAGGCCTTCCTCGGCGGGCTGGCCAGCTTCCTTGCGGCGCATGTCCTCTATGTGCCGCTCTTCCTGCTCGGCGGCGGCGGGCTGGATGTGCTCAGCACCGAGACATGGCGCGGCGCCATCGCGCTTGCCATGGCGGCCTTCGCAGTCGTCATGCTGGCGGCGCTCTGGCGCCGTGTCAGTCCCGGCCTGCGGGTGCCGATCGCCATCTATATCGCGGCCATTCTGGCGATGGGCATCTCGGCGTTGACGCTCGCCAATCCGTGGGTCATCGGCGGCGCTGTTATGTTCATGGCATCGGACGGGCTGCTTGCCGCGGAGAAATTCCTGGTTCCGGCAATAGCACCCTATCGCGCCGGCATCCGTTATGCGGTCTGGGTGCTCTACTATGCCGCCCAGCTCTGCATAACTCTTGGTTTTCTTCTGGCCTAAGGCTGCCAGCCCGGATCGGCCATTTCAAACGCGGCGAAGTCGAAGCCCGGCGCCACGGTGCAGCCGACCAACGTCCATTCGCCGAGGCTGCGCGCCGATTGCCACCAGCCGGCCGGCACGACGATCTGCGGCCGCTCGCCCGCCGCAAGCTCAATGCCGAGCACCTGCTCGATCACCTGGTTAAGCATTGGACTACCTTCCTCGCACATCGACAGCGCCAGCGGCGCTCCGGCATGGAAGTGCCAGACCTCGGCCGCGTCCTTGACCCGGTGCCAGGCCGAAATCTGGTCCTGTTCAAGGAGGAAATAGATCGCCGTCGAATGGCCGCGCCCGGCGCCGTCGCGAAAGGTCTCGGCATACCAGCCGCCTTCCGGATGCGGCTTGAGGCCGAGCGTGGCGATGATTTCAGCGGCGCTGGTCATGGCTGATCCCGGAATGATGCTCAGAAATTGTCCTTGCGCTTGCGGATTTCCGCGAACACTTCGGCGTCGGAGGCCGCCTCCATACCGAGATGCTTGCGGATCGCCGGGTCGTGCCAGCGCAGGAACGGATTGGTCGACAATTCCTCGCCGATCGTGGTCGGCAGCGTCGCCTTGTTGTCGGCGCGCAGGGTCTCGATCTTGGCGGCGCGTTCTTTCAGCGCCGAATTGGTCGGGTCGACGGTCAACGCAAAGCGGGCGTTCGAAAGCGTATACTCATGGCCGCAATAGATGACCGTGTCGGCCGGGAGTGCGGCGAGCTTCTTCAGCGACTCATACATCACCGGCGGCTTGCATTCGAACAGCCGGCCGCAGCCGAGCGCGAACAAAGTGTCGGCGGTGAACGCCACTTTCGAGGCCGGAAAATGATAGGAGACATGGCCCGCAGTGTGGCCGGGCGTGGCGATGACATCGATCCGCTCACCGCCGAGATGGACGACCGAGCCTTGCCCGACGGTCTCGTCGATGCCGGGGATCTTTTCCTTTTCCGCCTCCGGTCCGACGATGCGCAGCTTGAAGCGCTCCTTCAGCGCCAGATTGGCCTCGACATGGTCGACATGGTGGTGGGTGGTCAGGATCATCGTCGGCTTCCAGCCGGTACGCTCGATAGCGGCAATGATCGGCGCTTCTTCGGGTGCGTCGATAATGGCGGTCTCGCCGCTTTTCGGGTCATGCACCAGCACGCCGAAATTGTCGCTGCGGCACATGAACTGTTCGATTTCGACGGGCATTGGCATCTCTCCATCTGTTGGCGCAGACATAGGGCGCTTGGCCGCCGATGTCACTCTAGCTTTGCAGAACGTGCCGGCTTTGTTGAACTTGGGCGGCATCGCAGCTACCGTCCCGCGCATGCATTCCGATATCGTCGATCTCCGCTCCTTCTATTCGACCACGCTCGGCCGCCTGGCTGAACGCTCGATCACCATGGCGCTGTCCTCAATATGGGCAACAGTGACCAATGAGCGGCTGGTCGGGCTCGGCTATACCTTGCCGTGGCTGGAGCGGTTCGGCACCGATGCCGAGCGGGTGTTTGCCTTCATGCCTGCTACGCAAGGCGCCGTCGTCTGGCCGGCGAACGGGCCGACGGCTACGGCGCTGGTCTTCGACGAGGAATTGCCGCTGGTCGATTCCTGCATCGACCGCATGCTGCTCGTGCATTCGCTCGAACATGTCGAAAACCCGCGCGAGACGCTGAACGAGATCTGGCGGGTGCTGTCGCCGGCAGGGCGCGTCGTCATCGTCGTGCCCAACCGGCGCGGTGTCTGGGCGCGGTTCGAGCACACGCCGTTCGGCAATGGCCGGCCGTTCTCGCGCGGCCAGCTGACAGAATTGCTGCGCGAGGCGAATTTCACACCGGCTTCCTGGTCCGACGCGCTGTTCTTCCCGCCATCGCCGCGGCGCTTCATGATGCGGTTCCACAATGTGCTGGAGCGCGCCGGCCGGCGGTTCTGGCCGATCTTTTCCGGCGTCATCGTGGTCGAGGCGCAGAAGCGGCTCTATCAGGGCGTGCCGGTCGCGCAGCGCGCCTCGCGCCGTGTCTTCGTGCCGGTACTGTCACCGCACGGTGCGACGCGGCTTGGCCGCCGGGCGGAAGGGGTGACATCGACGACGCGTCAGGTGACACCTTCGTGATCATCATGAAAACTGGTGTTGCGTGGGTTTTTCCCACCTATCTGTCGCAGATGCATTCGCGGTCCGTTTGAGCGGCGGATGCCTTCAAGTCTCTCCATCTGGTTCAGCAACGCTTCTGAACGCAAGGACCTCGTGCATGGCTGATCAACCGGACAAGTCCGCCACCGTTCAGCCGGTAACCGTCGAAGCCAGCAGCCTGCGCGATCAGGTAGCGACGATCAAACGGGCGCTGATAGGCTCACCGGTGCGCAAGTGGCTGGTCTGGACGTCGGTCGGCATTATGGCGGTCATCGTCGCGACGTCGATTGGCCAGGTTCTGCTCAACCGCTGGAACCAGCCTTTCTACGATGCGCTGGCGCGTCGCGACATGGCGGCCTTCCTGCATCAGCTGATGATCTTTGCCGTGATTGCCGGCACGCTGCTGCTGCTCAACATCGCTCAGACCTGGCTCAACCAGATGATCCGGCTGAAGCTGCGCGAGGCGCTGACGCTCGACCTGATCGACCAATGGATGCGGCCGGCGCGGGCCTTCCGGCTCGCCAATGCCGGCGCCATCGGCGTCAATCCCGACCAGCGCATGCAGCAGGATGCCGCGCATCTGTCCGATCTGTCGACGGACCTCGGCGTCGGCCTGCTGCAATCCTTCATCCTGCTGGTGTCGTTCGTCGGCGTGCTTTGGCAACTCTCGTCGGGCTTCGTCTTCCACATCAACGGCTGGTCGCTGGCGATACCGGGCTACATGGTCTGGGCCGCGTTCCTCTATGCCGGCATCGCCTCCTGGCTGAGCTGGCTGGTCGGGCGGCCGCTGATCCGCCTCAACAGCGACCGCTACACCCGCGAGGCCGAGCTGCGTTCCGGGATGGTGCGCGTCAACGAGAATGTCGACGCCATCGCGCTCTATCACGGCGAAGCCGATGCCAAGAGACGGCTCGAAATCGACCTTGGCACGGTGCTGGGCGCGATGCGAAACATCTACAAAGCGCAGATCAACCTTTCCTGGGTGACCGATACCTATGGCTGGATCACCGTGGTGGCGCCGATCCTGGTTGCATCGCCGGTCTATTTTTCAGGCGACATCAGCTTTGGCGGGTTGATGATGGCGGTCGGCGCCTTCAACCAGGTGCACTCGTCGCTGCGCTGGTTCATCAACAATATCGGCGGCATCGCCGACTGGCGCGCCACGCTGATGCGCGTTGCCGACTTCCGCATTGCGCTCGATGAAACCGATGTGTTGCACGACAAGGAAAAGCGCATCGAATTCGGCGATAACGCCAATGGCAGCCTGACCTTCGAGAAGCTCCAAGTGGCCTCGCCGGAGGGCTGCACCAAACTTTCAGACAGCCATGTCGAGATCCATCCCGGTGAGCGCGTCATGATCACCGGCGACCCAGGCGCCGGCAAGACATTGTTCTTCCGCGCCATTGCCGGCCTTTGGCCCTGGGGCAGCGGGCGGATCGGCTTGCCGGCCGGAGAAACGCCGATTTTCGTGCCGCGTGTTCCGTATTTTCCTGCCGGCACGTTACGCGAAGTGCTGCATCCAAATGGCTCGGCGCCGGCTGGCGATGCTGATTTTGGGGCGGTGCTGGCCGAGGTCGGCCTCGAGCGGCTGTCATCCTCGCTCGACCGTTCCGCACGCTGGGAGCGTGAACTCAACGATGACGAACAGCGGTCGCTGGCCTTCGCCAGGCTGGCCTTGCGGCAGCCGAAATGGGTGATCATCGACGAAGCGATGGACGCGTTCGATGGTCCTTCGCTGCGAAGGGTACTGTCCATGCTGGAGAAACGCCTGCCGGAAACCGCGATCCTCAACATCGGGCGCGGACTGCACAATGGTCATTTCTTTCCACGCGCATTGAACATCGTGAAGGATACGGGTGCTGCGCCACTGAAACCCGCCCGAGTCAGGACCGGCGCCATCGACCCGCCGCCGAAAGCGGCCGTGCGGCGAAAGAAGTAGAAGGGGCTTTATTTCGCCGCGATCGCGGCGAAGAATCACGGGTCGAAACGTCCGTGGTGCGGCCATGCTCGATGCGCTCAGCCTGCTTGCCTGCCTTGCCTGCACCACGCCCGTGGCTGCCCCGGCCGTTGCCGTGGATGTCGAACTGGTGCTGGCGGTCGACATCTCACAGTCGATGGACGAGAGGGAGTTCGCGCTGCAGCGCGCGGGCTATGTCGAGGCGCTCAGGCATCCCGATTTCATCAAGGCCGTGCGCTCGGGAACCACCGGGCGCATCGCGCTTGCCTATTTCGAATGGGCGGGCGTCGTGCGCGAGGATGGCGTCATCGCCTGGCAGGTGATCGACAGCGCAGAGAGCGCCAACGCCTTCGCCGACAGAATAGAAGCGCGGCCGTTCCGCAGCTTTCGCGGCACCTCGATTTCGGGCGCGCTTGCCTTCGGCGCCGGGCTGTTCGAGGGCACGGGGTTCGATGCGCCACGCAGCGTCATCGACATTTCCGGCGACGGTCCCAACAACACCGGGCTGCCCGTCGCCACGACACGCGATGCGGCGGTGGCCAAGGGCATCGTCATCAACGGCCTGCCGATCCTGATCAGCCCGTCGCCGACCTTCAGCCATCTCGACCAGTATTATGACGACTGCGTCACCGGTGGGCCCGGCTCCTTCGTGTTGCCGATCTATGCGGCCTCGGAATTCGCCACCGCCATACGCCGCAAGTTGATCCTGGAGGTGAGCGGCATCGCCGATGCGACCGTGGTCCCGATCGATGCCGCCGCACCCATGGACTGCCTGCAGGGCGAACGCGACCGGCGGCTATATTCCGACCCATATCTGCCGGAACTCGACAAATGAGGTTTGAGGCAGTTCGGAGGGGAAAGCCGCTGCGCGGCTTGTCGGCAAACTTCAGGCCGGCCGTGCACCGTATTTGTCGCGAAATTCGGCATAGAGATCGCGGCGCCAGCGCCGGCCGCCGACATAGCCACGCAACAGCTGCGGCAGCGAATAGCCAAGCGCCTTCGACGACCGGTTGGCCATATAGCCGGAGAACGCCTGCGAAACCCTGCCCTTGAGTGCATCGGCGATGAGCTGCCGGGCGATCATGTAAGGCGGAATGTAGGGGTAGCGGTCGGCGATATAGGGGTGCTTGTCGATCAAGCTCGCATAGGCTTCGACATAGCCGTCCCGGCGACCGGAGATCGAATTCTCCGAGTTGTACTTTTTCCAGTCGATCACTTCGGACAGCTGCGCGCCGCCGCGACGGGCAAAGCGCAGCAACAATTCGCGATCCTGCATGCGCGTGACGTCACTGTCGTAGCCGCCGATGGCCAGCAGCGACTCGCGCCGGGCGGTGATTGCCGACCCGGCAATGAAGATGGTCTGCGCGACAAGGGCCCGCTCCAGCGAGTCGCGGCTCAGCAGCGCCTCGCGGTTGACGCAGTTGGTGCGGCGATTGCCCTTCAGCGACACGAAGGAACTGATCAGCACTTCGAGCGAGGGATTGTTGTCGAACTGCTCCAGCGTCCGCGCCAGGCGATCCGGCAAATAGACGTCGTCGGAATCGAGGAATGTCACCACCGGCGCCTGCGCCCGCTCGATGCCGGCATTGCGGGCGGCATTGGCGCCGCGCCATTTCGAGCCAACATAGATCAGCCGTGGATCGCGGATTTCGGCAAGTGCGGCTGCCGTACCGTCGGTCGAGCCGTCATCGACGACAATGTGTTCGAACCGGGGAAAATTCTGCGCCAGCACGCTCTCCACGGCGCGCACCACCTTGCTGCGGCGATTGTGCGTCGGTGTGATCACCGAGATCAGCGGAGCGAGGTCGGTTGCCTTGGACATGTTGCTTCGATTGTGCCCCGAAATGCCTGGAGGCCGGAGGTTTTGATGGTCGCCGTCCAAGCCTACCCCGGGATGGCATTCGATTCGACGCTACAAAAAACCAGCGGCAATGTCATCACAAACTGTTGAGCCAGGACGCCGGTAAGCCGGCCGATTACCCCAGACGTAATCGACCGATGGCCATCATGTCTGCAGATTGCGCCAACGAAGCCGGTCGTCGGGCTTCGATCTCACAGGGAGTTCAGCCATGGCCGCCTACGCCGTCGCCCATATGCGTCAAGTCATAATGGGCCCGCAGATTGTCGTGTATCTGCAGAGGATCGACGCCACATTGGAGCCGTTCGGCGGCCGCTTCCTTGTCCACGGCGGCGACATGGACGTGGTCGAAAACGAATGGCCCGGGCATCTGATCGTCATCGAGTTTCCGGACAGGGCGCATGCGTGGGGCTGGTACGATTCATCAGCCTATCGCGAGATTCTGGCCTTGCGCACCGACAACTCCCACGCCGATGTGATTATCGCCGATGGCGTTCAGCACCCGCACAAGGCGACGGACATGCTGGCATAGGGGCAAACTACCGCTTCAACAAGAACACCGCTTGCTGGCCGAAGAAATTCCAGAACCACCATGGCATCGACAGGCCGATCTTCTGGCCGTTGCCGTCGAGCGCGGTGGCTTTCTCGACCGAGGCGCCGAGTTCCTCGACCAGATTGACGAAGTCGCGGATGGTGCAGAAATGGATGTTGGGCGTGTCGTACCAGGAATAGGGCAGGTCCGCTGTCACCGGCATCCGGCCCTTGACGAACAGCGACAGCCGCACCCGCCAGTGGCCGAAATTGGGGAAGGAGACGATGGCGCGGTTGCCGATTCGGAGCAGCTCGTCGAGCACCAGCTTCGGGTTGCGGGTCGCCTGCAGCGTCTGTGACAGGACGACGAAGTCAAAACCCTTGTCCGGATAGAATTCGAGGTCGGTGTCGGCATCGCCCTGGATGACCGAGAGGCCGCGCGCAACGCATTCATTGACGCCGCGCTGTGACAGCTCCAGCCCGCGGCCGTCGACCTGCTTGGTCTCCTGCAGGAGTTCGAGCAGCAGGCCGTCGCCGGAGCCGACATCGAGCACCCGCGACTGCGGCGGTATCAGGTTGGCCACGACTTCGAGGTCGACGCGCTGGCTGCCATTGACGCTCATGAGGCGAGCCCCCTTGCGCGGGCCGCCGAGCCGATGAAGCCCTTGATGGCGGCAAACAGTTCGGGTTCATCGAGCAGGAAGGCATCATGGCCGCGGTCGGTGTCGATCTCGACGAAGGAGACGGAGGCGCCGGCGGCGTTGAGCGCATGCACGATCGAGCGGCTCTCCTCGGTCGGGAACAGCCAGTCCGAGGTGAAGGACACCAGGCAGAAGCGGGTCTTGGTCCCGGCAAAGGCATCTGCCAACCGGCCGCCATGGTCGGCGGCGAGGTCGAAATAATCCATCGAACGGGTCATGTAGAGGTAGGAGTTGGCGTCGAAGCGGTCGACGAATGTCATGCCCTGGTGGCGCAGATAGCTTTCGATCTGGAAATCTGCGTCGAAACCGAAGGTCAGCGCTTCGCGGTCCTGCAGATTGCGGCCGAATTTCCGATGCAGGGCGGCTTCCGACAGATAGGTGATGTGGGCGGCCATGCGCGCCACGGCGAGCCCCTTTTCCGGGCGCTTGCCGTGCTCGAAATATTTGCCGCCATGCCAGTCCGGATCAGCCATGACAGCCTGGCGGCCGACCTCGTGGAAGGCGATGTTCTGCGAGGAATGGCGTGCGCCTGTGGCGATCGGCAGGGCCGAGAAGACGCGCTCGGAATAGCATGACGCCCATTCCAGCACCTGCATGCCGCCCATCGAGCCGCCGAGCACGCAAAACAGCTTTTCGATGCCGAAATGGTCGACCAGCATCAATTGCGCCCGCACCATGTCGCGGATGGTGATGATTGGCAGGTCGAGGCCGTAGGGCTTGCCGGTGGCGGGATTGGTCGAGGCCGGACCGGTGGAGCCGAGGCAGCCGCCGATGACGTTGGAGCAAATGACGAAGAAGCGGTTGGTGTCGATGATCTTGCCGGGACCGATCAGCACTTCCCACCAGCCGGGCTTGCCGGTCACCGGATTGGTGCTGGCGACATGCTGGTCGCCGGTCAGCGCGTGGCAGACCAGGATGGCGTTGGTGCGGGCATCGTTGAGGGCGCCATAGGTCTGGTAGGCGATCTGGAACGGCGACAAAAGCGTGCCGGCGTCAAGCTTCAGCGGCTTGTCAGGGCCAAAACGCAACACCGGGCTCGACGGGCTGTCGGCCTCGTTGTTGGTTTTTGTAGCGCGGAGCGCAGCCATGTGACTCTCCTTGCCCGCCGTCAGGCAATAAAAAACCGGCAATGCGATCGCAAAGCCGGTTACGTCACGCAAACGGCCCTTTAGCGAGTTGTTTAACGTGGCTGCAAGCCGACCGGCCAAATCACCACGGAACTGTTGCGTTCTTCTAGAACTCGTGCGGCCCGGCGTCAACGGCCAGCTATTGCCCGGCCTCTCGACATTCGCGGCTACGGCTTGTATTTCCGCTGCGGCCTCCGGACGGAGGCGTTCTCAACGGGTTTGCGACATGGACAAGACAGCGGACAAGGCACGGCCGACGCCCCGCGCGGGCATCATGGACATCGACGCCTATGTACCGGGCAAGAGCGCGGCACCTGCCGGCGTCGCCAAGGTCCATAAATTGTCGTCGAACGAGAACCCGCTCGGCCCGTCGCCGAAGGCGATCGAGGCCGCGCGCGAAGTGGCCAGCAAGCTCGATGTCTATCCCGACGGCACCGCCCGCCGGCTGCGCGAGGCGATCGCCGAGGTGCATGGCCTCAACCCGGCAAACATCATCTGCTCCAACGGTTCCGACGAGATTTTGGGCCTGCTGGCGCAGACCTATCTGGCGGCCGGCGATGAGGCCATCATCACCGAACACGCCTTCATGATCTACAAGATCTACATCCAGTCGGCCGGCGGGACACCGGTGACGATCAAGGAAACCGAGGAACGCGCCGACGTCGACGCGATCCTGGCCGCGGTGACGCCGCGGACCAAAATCATCTTCCTCGCCAATCCCAACAATCCGACCGGAACCTATCTGCCGTTCCAGGAGGTCCGCCGCCTGCATTCCGCTCTCCCGGGCAACGTGCTTCTGGTGCTCGACGCGGCCTATGCCGAATATGTCAGGCGCAATGACTATGAGGCCGGCATCGAGCTGGCGGGCAGCGCACAGAATGTGGTCATGACCCGCACTTTCTCCAAGCTCGGCCTTGGCGGCGCGCGCATCGGCTGGATGTATGGCCCACTGCACATCGTCGATGCCATCAACCGCATCCGCGGCCCTTTCAACGTTAACGCAACAGCGATCGAGGCCGGCATTGCCGCCATCCGCGACCGCGCCCATGTCGAGCGCAGTTCGTTGCACAACGAGACCTGGCTTACCTGGCTGAATGAAGAACTGACGAAGCTTGGGCTGCGCGTGACGCCCAGCGTCGGCAATTTCGTGCTCATCCACTTTCCCGACGACAAGAGGCATTCGGCTGAGGCGGCGGACGATTACCTCACCCAGCGCGGCTATATATTGCGGCGCGTTACCGGCTATGGCTTTCCCAATGCGCTGCGCATGAGCGTCGGCACCGAAGAAGCAAATCGCGGCGTCATCGATGCCCTCACGACATTCCTGAAAAGCTGAAACAATGACAGCACCGATGTTTGAAAAGATCGCGCTGGTCGGCATCGGCCTGATCGGCTCGTCGCTGGCCCGCATCATCCGCCGCGAGGGCCTGGCCCGCCATGTCGCCATCGCGACGCGCAGCCCGGCCACGCTGGCGCGGGCGAAGGAGCTCGGTCTTGGCGAGAGCTACACCACCGACGCCAGGGAAGCGGTCCGCGACGCCGACCTGATCATCGTCTCGGTGCCAGTGGGGTCGTCGGGCGAGGTGGCGCAAGAGATCGCAGCGGCGCTGAAAAAAGGCGCTATCCTCACCGATGTCGGTTCGACCAAGGCCTCCGTCATTGCGCAAATGCAGCCCTATGTGCCGGACGGCGTGCACTTCATTCCGGGACACCCGCTGGCGGGTACGGAGAAATCGGGCCCGGATGCGGGTTTCGCCGAGCTGTTCGAAAACCGCTGGTGCATCTTCACGCCGCTGCCGGGAACCGATCCGGCCGCGCTGGAAAAGCTGTCGGAATTCTGGCGGCGCTGCGGCTCCAACATCGACACGATGGACCCGCAGCATCATGACATGACGCTGGCCATCGTTTCGCATCTTCCGCACATCATTGCCTACAACATCGTCGGCACGGCCGACGATCTGGAATCGGTGACCAAGTCGGAAGTGATCAAATATTCGGCTTCCGGTTTCCGCGACTTCACCCGTCTGGCCGCCTCCGACCCGACCATGTGGCGCGACGTGTGCCTGCACAACAAGGATGCCATCCTGGAAATGCTGGCGCGCTTTTCGGAGGACCTCGCCTCGCTGCAGCGGGCGATCCGCTGGGGCGACGGCGACAAGCTGTTCGACCTGTTCACCCGCACCCGGGCCGTTCGCCGTTCGATCATCGAGGCCGGCCAGGATATCGACGTGCCGGATTTCGGCCGGCAGGCGGTCGAGCACCCGGTGAAAAGTTAAATCTGTTTCAGACGGGCCAGGTCGCCGCGACCATGGCCATTGTCTCGGCCCGGTCCGGCGCGCCCAGCCGGCCGCCGAAGCGCTGGCATTTGAGCGCGGCCGCCGCGCTGGCAAAGCGCAACGCGTGCTCGACCGACATGGCCTCAGCAAGTCCAACGGCAAAGGCGCCGTGGAAAACGTCGCCGGCGGCCAGCGTGTCGACCGCCTTGACCTTCGGCGCCGCGATGTGGCGCACGCATCCGGCGGACCGGTCATGCCACCAGCTTCCCGAGGCGCCGCCGGTCACCGCCACGAAGGCGTCTGTGCGGCTGGCGAGGTCGGCGCAGGCGGTTTCGGGATCCAGCGCGTGGCCGCAGACAATGCGTGCAGCCGTCTCCGAAGCGACGATGTGCGACGCCAGCGGCAACAGATGCTCCAGCACCTCCAGCGGCGCCGTGTCGGCGTCGAGGATTGCCGGGCAACCGGCGTCGCGCGCGGCGGTCAAGGCAAGAGCGGCGGCGCCCGGCCAGCGCACATCGACCAGCACGGCATCGAAGCCGGAAAGATCGGCGACAGGCACCGCCTCGGGGTCGGCCTGCGCCTTTGGGTCGTAGAAGGGCACGATGATGCGCTCGCCATGAGCGTCGACCAGGATCGCGGCCAGCGCCGAGCGGGCGCCTTCGACGCGGCGGACAAAGCCGCAATCGACGCCCTCGGCCTCGATGCCGGCCAGCAATTGGTCGCCGACGGCATCGTCACCTGCACTTGCCCACAGGAACACCTCGGCGCCGAGACGGCGGGCGGCGCAGGCAGCACTTGTCGCCATGCCCGAGGCGATCTGGATGCCGTCCGAGGCGATGAACTTGCCCTGATGCGTGGGCAGGGTTTCGACGCGCAGGATGGTATCCAGCGTCAGCGCGCCAACGCTCAGCAGTTTCACCGGTCGGTTCATGCGTCGGCTTGCTCGAGCATGATCTCTCCCCAAAAGCCGTTCCCGCTCTTTGCGATCATGCTCTATCTCTTTGTTTTAACGGAATTCCGGACGGAAAACCGCTCACACTTTTCTTGGAATTGCTCTAATCGAGCGGCTTGATCTTGCCCAGCGGAATGAAGCCGAGCGAGACCTTGCCCTTCACCACCTTGAGCGGCATCGACGGTTCGTTGCCGAGCAGCGCCAGACCGGCAAAGCCTTGCTCGATCTGGCTCTTCTGCTCGGGGATTGCGGTGGCGAGGATTGCCGCCACGGCTTTGGGATCCTGCAGCTTGATCGTCAGGTCGGCATTGACCAGGCCGTTGGCGTCGACCGACACCGGGCCGGAGACGGTGATGCGCGCGGTTCCCGACGACAGATCGAGCTTGTGGATGTCGGCCGCCTGGCCGCGCAGGCTCCTGGCCTGCGTCTTCATCAGCGCGACGCCGTTCTTCAGCGTCGCGTCGCCGCTGCCGTCGAGCGGCGGCAGCACGCGCCCGCCGATCGCGTCGGCGTCGATCTCAAGATCGGTGAAGCTGCCGACGTAGCCGATGTCCTGGCCGTCGGGCCGCAACTCGCCCGCCGCGGTTCCGGCGCTGAACAGTGAAACCGGATCAGTGTCGTCGGCCGGATCCGTCTGGCCGGACAAGCTCTCCGCCTGCAGCGAAATGCTCCGGGGCAGGGGCCAGAAGAGCTTGGCATTGGCCTGCAGATTGTCCCAGTCGATCCATAGCGGCGCCATCCCCGGCACCGAGGTGCGCAGCGGCCCACGCAACTCGGCGGCAGGCGACAAAGGCCGGATGAGCTCTGCAACGAAGTTGAAGCTGCCTGCCGAGGCGGCAACGTTCCTGGCGTCGTCCTCGTAAGCCAGATTGTCACAGGAGATGGCAAAACTCAGGGGGTAGCCGCTGACGGTGAGGTTGGCGCAGCCGGCCTCGATGCCTTTGTCCTTGAGCGAGGCCACCGCCTTGTCGGCTTCGCTGCTGACGCGACCGGCGACATAGAACCAGACTGCGCTGTAGACGCCGAACAGCATAACGAGCAAGGCAGCGAGCCACATCAGCCGGCGGCGAAACTTCGACGGACGCTCGTCACTTGACGTCATGCTGCGGCTTTCATTAACGCGGGCGTGTTGCGGGTGGACTGTGGCTTACGCAAAAGCAAAAAGAACAGAAGAGCACCGATTCCGATGCGGCGGCGTCACTCTCGTACAATCAGGCTTGGCGATATGGGCGATTTTTGGGTTTTTGGCTACGGCTCGCTGATCTGGCGACCGGGATTCGCCCATGTCGAGACACGGCGCGCGCGGCTTTACGGCTACCGCCGGTCGCTCTGCGTCTATTCCTTCGTGCATCGCGGCACGCGCCAGCGGCCGGGCCTGGTGCTAGGCCTCGACCGTGGCGGCTCCTGCATCGGGCTGGCCTTTCGCGTGCCCGGCGAGCTGCGCGATGAGGTGCTGACCTATCTGCGCGAGCGCGAATTGGTGACCAGCGTCTACCTCGAGCGTGTGCTCGATATCAGCCTCGACGGGAATGGGGCGGCCGCGGGAGAGAGAGTGAAAGCGGTTGCCTATATCGTCGACCGCCAGCATGAGCAGTATGCCGGCGGGCTCGACCCCGCGCATGCGGCAGGTGTTATCCGTGGCGCCGTCGGCCAGTCCGGAAACAACGAGGACTATGTGCTCAACACGCTGCAGCATCTCGCGGCGCTGGGTATCAGCGACCACTGGCTGGAAGAGGTGGCGAAGCGGATCGCCTCGTGAGCCAGTGGACCACGGCGAGCCTGCAGGCGAAGCGCTCGCGCCTTTGTGAAGCGCTGGCCCGCTGGAAAATTGGCTGAGGCCTTTGACCTCGGCGCGGCGAGACCTAGCTTAGCTGCGGCCCGAAGCATTCGGGTCGCCCGCCGCCAGCCCACGGAGCCCCGTCTTGCAAAAACGCCGTCTCGGTCAAACCGACCTTTCCATCGCGCCGCTGGTCCTGGGCGGCAATGTCTTCGGCTGGACCGCGGACGAGAAGACCTCCTTCGACCTGCTCGACCGGTTCGGCGGCGCCGGCCTCAACGCTATCGATACGGCCGATGCCTATTCGCGCTGGGTGCCCGGCCACGCGGGCGGCGAGTCCGAGACCATCATCGGCAAATGGATGAAAAGCCGCGGCAACCGTGACAAGATCATCGTCATCACCAAAGTCGGCTCGGATATGGGACAAGGCAAGAAGGATCTGTCCGCTGCCCATATCGAAAGGGCAGTCGAGGCGTCGCTCAAGCGACTGCAGACCGATGTCATCGACCTCTATTTGTCGCACTGGCCGGACCCGACCACGCCTTATGAAGAGACGCTCGGCGCCTACCAGAAGCTGCTCGCTGCCGGCAAGGTCCGCCATATCGGCGCCTCGAATCTCGACGCCGGCCAGCTGCGCGCCGCGCTCGATGTTGCCAGCCTGCGCGGGCTGCCGCGCTACAGCGTGCTGCAGCCGGAATACAATCTCTACGATCGCTCATCCTTCGACGGGCCGCTGCATGATGTGTGCGTGGCCGAGGATATCGGCGTCATCACCTATTTCAGTCTCGCCAAGGGGTTTTTGAGCGGCAAATACCGTAGCGAGGCCGATCTCGGCAAAAGTGAACGCGGCGGCGGCGTGAAGGCTTATCTCAATGCGCGCGGCATGCGCATTCTGGCCGCACTCGACACTGTGGCGGCGCGCCATTCGGCCAAGCAGGCGGAAGTAGCACTCGCATGGGTGATGGCGCAGCCCGGCATCACTGCGCCGATCGCCAGCGCCACGACGCTGGACCAGGTCGACAGCCTGGTGCGCGCCGCATCGCTGAAGCTCAGCGCGGAGGATCTCGTGGCGCTGGACAAGGCCAGCGCCTAGCCGCGCAGGTTCGGCACGATCGTTCAAGACGACGGCTGTCCGCCTTGCCACACTGTTCTCCATTATTGTGGAGAAGAGGCAGCATGGCCGCAGACATTCTTTCGCAGGCGCAGCCCTGGCAGCAATTGCTGGCGCTGGTGCTGGCGGCAACCGTCGTCATGGGCAGTCCTGGCCCGGCGACGATCAGCGTCACGGCGATAGGGGCCGCCTTCGGCCTGCGCAATTCGCTTCACTACACATCGGGGATCATTTTAGGCACGGTCGCGGTGCTGCTGGTCGTGGCCACCGGCATCAAGGCTATCCTCACCTCGATGCCGGGCGTAGCGCCAGTGCTGGCGGTCGCTTCAGCCGCCTATATTCTCTACCTCGCCTACAGAATAGCGACAGCGCCGCCGCTGGCCGCGCGTGACAGCAGCGCGGTTCTGCCGACCTTCCTCGGCGGCTTCCTGCTCGCCGTTGCCAACCCGAAAGCCTATCTGGCGATTGCTGCGGTCCTTGCTGGCTCCGCGACCGCAGCTCTCGGCATCCCGGCCAGGCTGGCGGTTCTCACCCTGATGATCGTAGCCATCCATGTGCTGTGGCTGCTGGCCGGCGCGGCCTTCGCCCGCACCCTGCGCCAGCCGCTGACGTCGCGGATCATCAATCTGGCCTTCGCGGCGACGCTGGTGCTGACCACGGCGCTGGCGGCGTGGCCTTGAGCCGGCCCGCAGAAGAGATCAAGCTTTGGTCTTTTTTGTTTTGGCGCGATTCAGGACGGAAAAAACCGCTCACACTTTTCCTGGAATTGCTTTGGCGGCCGCGGCGAGTTCGGCCAGCCGCTTGACCGCCGTCGGCGGCATTTGCGGCGGGTTAGGAGCCTGCGATGCCTCGATCAGCAGCTGGTCGCAGGCGGCTTCCGTATCGCCGATCAGCCGGTCCATGAATTCGTCCTTGCCGAGCCCGGGCGGGATCGGCGGCAGGAAGCGGGCCTTGATGGTGCCGGGAAAGCGCAAAAATTTGCGGCGAGGCCAATAGAGGCCGGCGACATGGGCGACCGGTACCACCGGGACGCCAAGCTGCGTATAGAGCTCGACAATGCCGTATTTGTAAGCCGGCTCGTCGCCTGGCGCTCGGCGCGTGCCTTCGGGGTAGATAATCAGCTGGCGCGGATTGCGCCCCATCTCCTGCTTTGTCGATGCAACGACCTGCTTCAACGCCTTGGAGCGGCTGCCGCGGTGAACCGGGATCATCCGCATCTTCAGGATGTACCAGCCGAAGAAGGGGATCCAGGTCAGCTCGCGCTTCAGGATATAAAGCGGATCGTGGAGGAAGGGAAAGAAAGCGATCGCGTCCCAAAACGACTGGTGTTTCGGCGCCAGGATGAAAGAGCCCTCCGGCAGGTTCTCGACGCCGGTGATGTCGCTCCTGGTGCCGGCGATCTTGTCGTAGAGCCACAGGCTGGTGCGCGACCAGAATTTCGGCACGAACCAGGCGCGATGGCGTGGCGAGAGGAAGTAGTAAGGGGTCCAGAGGACCATCTGGACGATCAGATTGACATAGAAGACGAAGTTGAACGCCAGCGAGCGGATATAGAGCATGCGGGGAAGGGCCCGTTGAGGAGGTGTGCGTTGGTTACACCAAGCGCGGGCAAAAAGGAAACGCCGCAATGGCCTGACATAGGCCGGCTCGCCACTGACTCAAGCCAGTCTCAACTCACCACGTCGCCTGCAATAACCGCTGCTTCAGCCGCGGAGCGGCGAAATCGAGGAACGCCCTTAGTTTCACCGCCAGCAGGCCTTGGCCGGCATGGACGAGGCTCACCGGCCACGGCTGCGGCTCGAAGGGTCGCAAGACCGGGACGAGCACGCCGGAACGTACTGCGTCCGCGATCTGGTAGGAGAGCACCCGCGTCATCCCGGCGCCTGCAATCGCGGCATCGATTGCAGCTTCCGCCGTGTTGACGCGCAGCCGTGAGTGGATCGGCACGATCAGTTCGCCCTTGTCGCCGGCAAAGCTCCAGCTGGCGAGCGCTGCAGGCCCTTCGAAACTGATGCATTCATGCGCGGCCAGATCGTCCGGCGTCCGCGGCATGCCATGCGCGGCGATATAGGCGGGGCTGGCGCACACGACGCGACGGATCGCGCCGACGCGGATGGCAATGAGGCTCGAAGGCGCAAGCTCGCCGATGCGGATGGCAAGGTCGAGATGTTCCTCCGCCAGTTGGGTTATCCGGTCAGCCAGCGCCAGGCGAATGTTGACTTGAGGATAAGCCGCCAGGAATTCGGTGACGACAGGCAGCACGTGTAGGCGACCAAAGACGACCGGCGCGGTGATGAACAGGTCGCCGGTCGGCGTGCTGTATTCGCCGGCAGCGGTGCGTTCGGCTTCGCCGACCTCGCCGAGGATGCGGCGGCAGGCGGCGAGATAGGCCTGGCCGGCATCGGTCAGCGTGAGCTGCCGGGTCGAACGGTTCAGCAGGCGCGCCTGAAGGTGCTTTTCGAGGTCGGAAACCTTGCGGCTGACCGTTGCCAGTGGAATGCCGAAATGGCGGCCGGCAGCGGAAAGGCTGCCCGCTTCCACCGCGGCGACGAACAGCGACATGGCTTCGAGACGATCCATACTTTCTTCCGGAAATTGGAAGGATAGCTTGCAACTATGCCATCTACATCCAAAACATGGAAGGATCTACCTCTTCGCGTACAATGGCCCTGTTTCGGCCTCGCGGAGGCTTCCATGAATGCTCATACTTTCACCAGCGATGTCGCCTTCACGCCGACGGTCAAGGCGATCCAGACCCGCAAAGGTTCGCGCAAGGGCTATGTCAGCGCCGAGGAGCGCGGCGGATGGCGCGCCCATATGACGCCCGACCTCGCCGACTTCATCGCGGCGCAGACCAGCGTCTTCCTGTCGACGGCAAATGGCGAGGGTCAGCCCTACATCCAGCATCGCGGCGGGCCAGCCGGCTTCCTCAAGGTGCTGGACGAGAAGACCATCGGCTTTGCCGATTTCTCCGGGAACAGGCAGTTCATCACGCAGGGGAATCTCGCCGACAACAACCAGGCATTCCTGTTCCTGATCGACTATGCGCATCGCCAGCGCGTCAAGATCTGGGGCACGGCGCGCGTCGTCGAGGACGATGCCGAGCTTCTGGCAAGGCTGATGCCGCAGGACTACAAGGCGCGCCCCGAGCAGGTCATCTTGTTCACCGTCTCGGCCTGGGATGCCAATTGCCCGCAACACATTCCGCAGCGATTCGAGGCCGCCGATGTCGCGGCCGCACTCGCCGAACGCGACAAGCGGATTGAAAGCCTCGAACAGGAGATTGCGCGGCTGCGTGGCGCGGAAGACGGCACGGCCAAGGGGTAATCGAGCGCCGTCAGAGTCGTCTGTCCAATTCCCAAGGGAAAGCGTACGTGCTTTTCCCGGGAAAACCGCTACACACTTTTCCTGGAATTGCTTTAGTCCTTGGCGGTCGAAACCTCGGCCAGTGCGACGCTGTCGGCAGTCTGGCGGACCGGGACGACGCCGCGCGCAAGCGCCAGCAGGTATTTGCTGTATTCGGTCAGAAGCACGCGTAGCGCTTCCGGCTTGGTCAGCCAGTCGCCATTGTCCAGATTGGTGTTGACCACCGGATAGGGTTCAAGCCTGGCGCCATGCAGCAGGCGGCCCATCTCGAGCAGGCTGCGCGGCATGTGGTAATTGTTGGTGACGAGGATGATGCTGCCATAGGCGTGGCTCTCCACCCATTTAGCGCTTTCCTCGGCATTGCCGATCGTGTCGAGCGCGGCGCGGTCGATGTCGACACAGCAGGAAAACAGCGCCTTGTCGCCGCCGGTAGCAGCCTGCAATTGGCGGCGGCTGGCAGAGGGATGCACGCCTGAGATCAGCAGCCGCTCGCCCTTGCCGGAGGCAAGCAGATCGAGTGCTGCGTCGAGGCGGGCCTGACCGCCGGTCAAGACGATGATCGCATCGGCCTTGGCCGGGTTGGTCGGGGTCGTCATGTGGCTGACCTTGCTGGCGAACCAGCCGAAGCCACCGGCAAACAGGGCCACCAGCAGCAGTAGACAGAGGGAGGCGAGACGCAGGGCGGTGCGCAAACGGCCCAGCCCGGTACGCACACGCAAACGCACCACTGGCATCTGTCCAGCCGTTCCGGTCGACTCCCGCGCGTTCATCATCCTATGGTTAATCCTGAAATGCCTTTTTGGTAAGGAAAAAAGCGCACATTGCGTTACGTCGGTTTTCGATCCGTGATCGTCCCTTCCATTCCTGTCCTTGCCCCCGAACTGTTTTCGCTTCTGCCCTCACGGGTCACCCCGCATCCGGCTGGCGGACATCGATGTCGCTGAGATAGGCGACGACGGTGGCGTGCGAGGTCGCCGCCGTCAGTCCGCCGATCACCAGCACCATCAGGCCGACGCCGAGATAGCCTGCCGATCCGATGGCGAAATTGCCGAACAAAGCGGTGGCCTGGTCGGCCTGCGGCGTTGCCATGTTGCGCGACGACCACCAGGAAAAGACGATGAAAACCAGGATCGCGGCTGCGCCGCCGGCGGCCGCACCCTTCATCCCGGTGACCAGGAAATGCCAGCGGAATTCGCGCGCGATGAAGCGCGCCTCGGCGCCGACGAAATGCAGCACTTCGATGATATGGCCGTTACCCGCCATGGCGCCGCGCGTCGCAAACACTACGGTCAGCACCGTCGCCGACAGCATCAGGACCAGCACGGCGATGCCGATGGTGACCGTGGTGCGGGCCATGGCGACCAGCCGGTCGACCCATGTACGGTGATCGTCGAGCGAAGCACTCGGCAGCTTGGGCGTGAGCGCCGCACGGATGGCGCTGAAGTCGGGCGGGCTGGTCTCGTCGATGGTGACGATGATCAGGCGCGGCACCGGCAATTCGTCGATATTCAGGCCCGAGCCCAGCCATGGCTCCAAAAGGCGCGCGGTGGCGTCGCGATCGATGATCCGGGTTTCCTTCACGCCGGGGAATTCGCCGACGATCTGCGAGGCCTGGGCAAGGGCTGCCTCCATGTCGAGGCCGTCGACCGGCTTGATCTGAATCGTGGCCTCGCGCGAGATCTGGTTTTCCCAGACCGAGGCAGTGTCGCGCACCAGCGTGACGGCGCCGAAAGTTAGGCAGGACAGGAAGGTCATGATGGCGATGACCAGCACCAAGGCGCGGCCGGCGATATTCTGCGCCGGCACGATCGGCGCCATGCGGCGCTGGACGCGCTGCGTCGTCGTCGCGAGATCGGCGGCGTCTCCATGCAACTGTTCGGCCGATAGTTCAGTCATAAATATCCAGCCTTCCGCCGGCCAGGATCATGCGGCGCGCGTCGACCTGCTCCATCAGGCCGAGATCGTGAGTGGCGATCACCACAGCGGTGCCGAGCCGGTTGAGCTCGATGAACAGCCTGAGCAACCGGCGCGCCAGCGGCGGGTCGACATTGCCGGTCGGCTCGTCGGCAAGCAGGATTTCGGGCTGTTCGATCAAGGCCCGGGCGATTGCCGCGCGCTGCTTTTCGCCGCCCGAAAGGACGGGCGGCAGCACATGCATGCGCTCGCCCAGGCCAACCCATTTCAAAAGTTCGGTGACGTCGGTGCGGTAGCTCGCTTCCTCGCGGCCGCGCACGCGCAGCGGCAGAGCGACATTCTCATAAGTGGTCATGTGGTCGAGCAAACGGAAATCCTGGAACACCACGCCGATGCGGCGCCTGAGATGCGGCAGTTCAGCGCGCGAGATGCGCGAGCGGTCCTTGCCGAAGATGGTGATCAGCCCGCGCGTCGGCTTCAGCGACATGAACAAAAGGCGCAGCAGCGTCGTCTTGCCGGCGCCGGAGGGCCCGCTCAGGAACTGGAAGGAGCTCTCCGGAATGTGCAGGGAGATGTCGCGGAGGATTTCCGGACCCATGCCATAGCGGAGGCCGACATTTTCGAAGCGGATCACGTGCGACGACCTGAGGTGTGTGGCGGCGGCGTGCCAGCCCTTTCTGTCCAACGACCATCGGCCGCCATGGTTAACCGTCGGTTAATTTTCGCTGGTTTTGAGTGCGTCACAAGGGTTCCGGTGGGGAAGCGTTAACCATTTCCATTTACGCAAAAGAAACGAAGAGGCAACAGCGGGGCCATGATGGCTGAGCAACGAACCGCGCGCCCGGTTTCCGGCGAAATCATGACCGGGACAAGTGTCGCACCGGAATCGCGTCCTGTGGCGACCGACATCGTCGATGCGGATTATGAGGTGCTGCCGCAGCTGATCCCACTGATAGAAGCCATGCCGACGCCGGCGCGCGACGTCGCGACGCCGTCGATGGAAGGCATGGAGATGCTGCGCAAATCAGATGCGTCAGCCGGGCGGCCGGCATCGCGTGGCGGGCCGATCTTCTGGATTGCCGGCATCGGTGCGGCGCTTGCCGCCTTCTGGGTCTCGGGTGGCCATGCGCTGGTGCGCCAGACGCCGTTCTGGTCAGTCGAACAGCCGGAGGGCGCCGTACTCAGCATTGCCGGCGTCACGTCGCGTGTCGACGCCTCAGGACCCGCCCCGGTGCTGTTCGTGGATGGCGAGGCCGTCAATGACGGTTTGAAGGCGGGACAATTGCCGCCGCTGGAGATACGTGTCACCGGCAATGACAGCCGCATCACCCGTTATACTCTGGGGACATCCAACCGTTCTCTGGCGCCCGGCGAAAGATTCGGCTTTTCCAGCCGCCTCGATGTGCCTAGAAACGGCGTCAAGGCCGTGGCGGTCACCTTCGCCGGCTAGTCGGTTCTCTGGAAAGGTTGTTGATGCCAGTTGTGCGCGGCAAGGACATCGAGGTCCTGTTTTCGGCGTCCGCGATCGCGCGGCGCAATCTCGAACTCGCCAAGGAGATCGCCGAGCACGACTATCACGACCTGCTGGTGATTTCGGTGCTGAAGGGCTCGTTCATCTTCGCCGCCGATTTGATCCGCGCCATGCACGATGTCGGGCTGTCGCCCGAGGTCGAGTTCATCTTCATTTCCAGCTATGGCGCCGGCACCACCAGCGGCGAGGTGAGGGTGCTGCGCGACATCGACAATGAGGTCGCCGGCCGCGACGTGCTGCTGATCGACGATATCCTGGAGTCGGGCAAGACGCTCTCCTTCACCCGCAACCTGATGCTGTCGCGCGGCGCCAAAAGCTGCGCCATCGCGGTGCTGTTGGACAAGCGCATGCGCCGCCAGACGGAGCTGAACGCCGACTATGTCGGCTTCGACTGTCCCGATTACTTCGTCGTCGGCTACGGCATGGACGTCGCTCACGCTTTTCGCGAACTGCCGTTTGTCGGTGTCGTCAAAGGCGATGCCTGAGAAAAGGCCCCCGACGCTTCAAATTTTCAGAAAAAGTCAACTTTTGCCCGCCAAATTCCGGCCCATGGCAAAGCTTCTGATCGTCGAGGACGATGAGTCCGTCCGCACCCTCGCCGCCCGCGCGCTCGAACGCGCCGGGCACTCGATCGATATCGCCGCCGACGGCGCGCAGGGGCTGGCGATGGTCAGTGCTGCAGGCGGCGGTTACGACCTCGTCGTCTCCGATATCCGCATGCCGGAAATGGATGGCATCGAGATGGCGATCGCCGCAGCCAGGCTTTTCCCTGACATGAAGATCCTGCTGATGACCGGCTATGCCGACCAGCGCGAGCGCGCCGAGGAATTGAACGGCATCATTATCGACGTCGTGCAAAAGCCTTTCACGCTGGCCGAAATCCGCTCGCGGGTCGACCAGGCGCTCGCCTGCTTCGCCTGACACGCTTCAGGCGGCATCCTGAGACGCGGCGAGGACAGGCGCAGCGCTCCGGCGCCGTTCGGTGTTGAGCGCCAGCAGACCGGCGCCGATGATCAGCGCCGCACCGATGGCGGTGGTCGAGCGCGGCACCTCGTCGAAGAACAGGAAGCCCCACAGCGGCGACCAGATAATCCCGGTGTATTCGAAGGTGGCGACGCGGTTGGCTGGCGCCAGCCGATAGGCCTGCGACAGAAGGATCATGCCCGCGGAAGCGACGAAGCCGCAGGCGGCCATCTTGAGGAAATCCGGTGTCGTCGGCCAGACCCACGGCCGCACCAGGAATTCGAGGCTCGGATGGACCGCGTGGGTTATGCCGGCAAGCCAGAACGTGCCGGCAACCATAGCGGCCCCGACCAGATAGGCGCCGTTCTGGTAGAAGGCCATGACGGTGGAGGATTCTGTGTCGCCGATCTTGCGCGCCATCAGCTGCGAAAAGCCGTAGAGCAGCGCCGAGCCCAGCGACAACAGGGCCGCCCAGTCGAACAGGCCTGCGCCCGGGCGCAGCATCACGACCACGCCCAGCATGCCGATCAGCACGGTGGCCAGCGCCTGCCATGACACACGCTCGCCGAGATAGGGCCCGGCCATCGCCATGATGAACAGCGGCGCCATGAAGTAGAGCGCCACCGCGTCGGCGAGCGGCAAGGCAGCGATCGCCAGATAGTAGACCGTATAGGAGGAGAACTGGATGAAGGCGCGTATCGTCAGCAGGCCGAACCGCTTCGAGACAATGGCCCGCAGGCCGACATCGGCGCGAACGAGAACGACCAGGATCGGCAAAGCGACGATCGAGCGGATCCACATCACCTCGGTCACGGGATAGCCGGCCGACACCGCCTTGACCAGCGGGTCCTGGAGCGAGAACACCAGCACGCCAAGGCACAGGCTGATGATGCCGAGAACGATCCGGTTGCGCATGTTGTTCTGCCGGCCCTTGCCTTAACTGCCCGCAGCCGCCCGGCCATGGGGTAAAAAGAACCCGCCACCGTTTCGGGCAGCGGGTATGAGTGAGGACTCTTTGATTGGTCCGCAGCCGGTTTCGCGGCGGCATATCCAATGGGTGAGCGGACTATGCTGCGGCGTTTGACATGTTGCAAACGAATTGGAATGATACCAGCGATCAAATTTGCTTATGACGGATTCGATGCGGCCAGCCCTCGACAGCGATCTCCTGCGCACCTTTGTCGCCATTGCCGAAGCGGGCAATTTCACCCGGGCGGCGGAGCAGGCCGGGCGCACCCAGTCGGCGGTGTCGATGCAGATGAAGAAGCTCGAGGAGCTGGTCGGCGACAGCCTGTTCGAACGCGGCTCGCGCGGCGTGGCGCTGACGCGCCGTGGCGGCGAGCTGATCGTCAATGCCCGCCGCATCGTCTCGCTGCTCGACGAGACGGCGGCATCGATGGCGGCGGCACCGCTTGGCGGGCCGGTGCGCATCGGCATTCCCGAGGAATATGGTCACGCCATCCTGTCGCGCGCGCTCGGCGCCTTCTCGAAGCGTCACACCAAGGTCGAGGTCACCGTGCGCTATGCACATTCCGGCGCCCAGCTGGCGGCGCTAGCCGCCGGTGAACTCGACCTCGCCGTGGTGTTCGAATGGCAGGATCCTTCCGGCGGCGAGGTGCTGATGCACGATCCGACAGTGTGGGTGACATCGAGCCTGCATCACATGCATGAGGAGCGGCCGGTGCCGATCGCGCTCTACAACCGGGCCGGCTGGTGCAAGGACTTCGCCATCAAATCGCTGGAGCAGCGTGGGCTGGCCTACCGTGTCGCCTATACCAGCGACACCACCGGCGGCCTGAAGCTCGCCGTCACCTCTGGCCTGGCGATCGCGCCGATCTCGCACAGCAATATTCCGGATGGCTGTCGTGAACTCACCGCCGCTGACGGGTTTGGCCATATCGATTCCTCGAATGTGGTGATGCACCGCAGCCCAAATGCCTCAGGCGAAGCTATCGACGGCATGCAGGAGGCGATCCGCGAGGCGTTCGTCAACCGGCCGGCTTAGCCTGCCGCATCCTCGTAGAAATGCAGGCGATTGCCGAAGGGGTCGCCGACCGACACTTCACGGGTCTGCCACGACGTGGTTTCGAGGCCCGGCCGGGCGTAGCGGTATCTCTTGCCGATCAGTTCGCGGTGCAATGCCGCGATGTCCTCGACCTTGATGCGCATGGCTATACCCGGCGCGCCGTCGCCATGATGTTCGCTCAGATGCAGGACACAGCCGTCGCGGATTACACTCATGTAGAGCGGCGCATTGTCGTCGAAGCGGTGCTCGAACTCGACCTTGAAGCCGAGAAAGTCGACATAGAATTCGCGTGCCTTGGCGATGTCGAAGATGCGCAGGATGGGCGTGACGGCACCGAGTTTCGGCATGGCGCTGATACCATTCAGTTCGACGGATGTTGCCTTGGAGGCTACTTCAGCTCCAGCAGCCGCTCGAGGTAGCTGCGCTCGATGTCGGGGCTGAGCGCGTTGCCGAGCCGCTTGCGAATCGCTTCGAGAATCTGGCGGGCGCGCTGCACGTCGATCTCGTCGGGTACCTTCACCGAATCGCCGAAATCGGGTCCGCGGCTGGCGCGCGGCCGGCCCAGCGGATCGCGGCCGGCGTCCTGTTGGCGGCCGCCTTCCTGGCTGCCGCCCTGGTCCCCCTGCATCGCCTGCAGCTGCTTCATCATCTCCTTGGCGCCCTTGCGCAGCGCTTCCAGCGCGCGACCCTGGTGGCCGACTGCCTGGTCGCCTTCGCCTTCGCCAAGCGACTTTTCGGCATTGCCCATGGATTTGCCAGCGTCGCCAAACCCCTCATTGGGTTGCATGCCCATGCCTTCCAGGCCCTTCTTCAGCTTGTCGAGTTCGCTCTGCAACTGGCCCTGGCCTTCCTGCAGCTGCTTCATCGCATCGGCGAATTCCTGCGGTGTCATCGACTTCGGCCGGGCGAGAGGATCGCGATCCTTGCCGACGCCCGGCTGGTCCGGGTCGTCGCCATTGCCTTCGCCGGGCTGCTGATTATCTCCGCGCTGCATCTGGTCCATGCGGTAGGTGTCGTTCATCATCTCCTGCTGGCGGCGCATGATCTCGCCCAGCTTGTCCATCTGCTGGCGCATCTCGCTGTCCTGCTCGCCGCCCTGCTGCTGACGGCCGGCCTGCAGGTTGTTCATCATGTTTTCCAGCTGCGACAGCAGCTCCTGCGCCTTGTCGCGGTCGCCCGACTTCGCCAGGTTCTCGATCTGGTCCATCATGCGGTCGATATCACTCTGACGCAGCTCGCGACCATTCTGTTGCATCTGCGGCGCGTTCGGGTTCTGCTTGGCGCGCTCGGCGAATTCCTGCAGGAATTCGTTCATCGCCTCGCGCAGTTCCTTCATCGCCTTTTCGATCTCTTCGTCGCTGGCGCCGCGCTTGATGGCGTCCTGCAGCGCCTGCTGGGCCTGGCGGAGCCGCTTTTCGGCGGACGAGAGATTGCCTTCCTCGATGCCGAGCGCGATTTCCCAGAGATAGGCAACCTCGTTGCGCAACTGATCGTCGCTGTCCGACATCTTCAGCCGGCTGCGGGCGCTCATGATGGCGAGGTAATGCGACATGTTGTCGAACGTGTCCTCGGGCCGCAGCGTGATGGCGTCCATCAGGTCGAGCACGCGCGGCTTGGCATTGGCGTCGAGCGCCAGCAGGCGGCGCTGCTCGACCACCGCCCGCGCCAGCGGGTTGGCGAAGGGCCGCTCCGGCATCACAATAGTCTTGGTCTCGCTGGTCGCGGTGTGTCCGGCATCGTCGGTGGCGACAAGCGACAGCTTGATGCTGGCGCCGGCCCAGACGTGCTCGGTGAGGTCCTTGGTGGTCTTGGCGGCGTTCGCCTTGCCGCCGCGGCGCGGCAGCGCCAGCGGCAGGTCAGGCGGACCGTAGAGCGGATGCGCATCGGGCGCCGCCGGATCGGCCAGCGCGAAAACCGCCTTTGCGGTGGCCGCGCCATAGTCGTCGTCGATCTGGTAGTTGAGCTCGAAGGCGCCGTTGACGGCGCGCTTGGGCTCGCCGACGAAGCGGATCGTCGGCGGCTTGTCGGGGATCACCGCGAAGGCCCAGCGACCGAGATCGGCTTCGCCCGACTTCAGCGTCAGCGTGCCGTCGGCGGTCAGCTTGCCGGTGAACTGGCGCAGCTTGGGGGTCGCCGGGTTGACCGCCGCTGCCTTGACGGCCGCCACCTGTGGTCCCGACGGGTCGATGGCGCGAGCATTGCCGCCCTTGTCGGCAAAGGTTAGCGTTTCCTCGCCGGAGCCGCCGGTCACGCGCAGCGAGACGTCGCTGCCTTGCGGCACGGTGAAGGTGGCAACCGCCTGCTTGGCGTTGCCATCGATGACTGGCGCGGTCAAGAAGATGGGCGGCTTGCCGGTATAGGCCGGCGGGGTCACCCAGGCATCGATGCGCGGCGGTACGATGTCGCGCGCCGCATGGGCACTGAAACCATCGGACATCCTGCCGCCGGACGGTCCGAAGGAGAAGGCAAAAGCGGTGACCAACAGCAGCGCCGCCACGGCACGCAATGCCCACGGATCGCGCTCCGGCACGCGGGTACGCGGCAGGTCGGCGCCAAGGCTGCCGAGCTTGTCGGCCATGCGCTTTTGGTGTTCGCGCCACAACGCCTGGGAAAAAATGCTTTCCTTGCCGCTGGGACGGTCGGTCTGCACCAGCACCGGGCTGTGCTGCAACTGGTTGGCGGCCTCGATACGGCGGTCGATTTCAGCGGCGGATGGAAGCTTGAAGAAACGCAGCGGATAGAGCGCCGCCAGCGTGGCAATACCGAACGCCGTGACCAGGATAATGCGCGCAATGTCAGGCAGCCGGGGGAAAAGGCCGAGCCAGGAGAGGCTGAGAAACAGGCTGGCGACGATGAGCAGCGGCAGAAGCAGCGGCCAGCCGCGCTCGACCGTCATCGAGACCCGTGTCGCCAGCCGGCTCAGGGCAAGCCGCCCGGCCAGGCTGCGATCGCCACTGGAAATGGGGCGTTCCGTCATCGGCCCTTCCTGCCCGGGCGGGATAGCCCGGACTCAACAAGCAGAAGTTTACCAGCAAACACGGCAAAGGCGAGGCGGTTCCGGAAAACTTGAAAAGCTTTGACGGGTTTGCGTCCCACTTCAGTCGAAGCAAGGTTTAGAATTTCGCCGGATCGGTATTCGAGCCGCAGACAAGGACGGCGATCCGCTCGCCCGGCGCCGGCGTGTAGCGGCCGGACAGCAGCGCTGCGAAGGCCGCTGCGCCGCCCGGCTCGGCGATGATCCGCACCCGCTCCCACAGCGCCTTTTGCGCGGCGATGATGGCGTCGTCGGTGACCAGGATGGAGCGTTCGACAAAGGCCTCGGCGATCGGGAACATCATCTCGCCGACGCGTTTGGGCGCCAGCGAATCGGCGGCGACGCCTTCGGCCGGCGTATCGACGGGGTGGCCGGCTTCGAAGGCGCGATGCAGCGTCGGCGCGCCTTCGGGCTCGATGGCGATGATCCTGATGCGGCCGGCAAACCAGGCGGCGATGCCGCCGATCAGGCCGCCGCCGCCGACAGCGACCAGCAGCGTGTCGATGTCGGGCAGATCGTTTTCGATTTCGAGGCCGAGCGTGCCTTGGCCGACCAATGTTTCTTCCTGGTTGAAGGCATGGATCTGCAGCGCGCCGGTCTTTTCGGCAAAAGCCTCGCTGGCGGCCAGAGCCTCGGCATAGCGGGCGCCGCCGACGATCAGTTCGGCGCCGTAGCCGCGGATGCGCTGCAGCTTGGCCGCCGGGCTGACTTCGGGAACGAAGATCGTCGCCTTGTGGCCAAGCCGCATGGCGGCATAGGCGACCGCGGCGCCATGATTGCCGCCCGAAGCCGCAACCACGCCGGCCGCAGGCACCGGCCGTTCGAGCAGATTGGTGAAGGCGCCGCGCGCCTTGAACGAGCCGGAATGCTGCAGGCATTCGAGCTTGAGGTCGACCGCCAGCGGCGGCCGGTCGAAATCGGCCATGTCGACGCGCAGCACCGGCGTGTGCCTGATATAGCGGCGGATGCGCGGTTCCATCGCGGCAATGCGTTCGCGCGTGACGGTGTTGCCGTTCGTCATGACCATCTCCTTGGGATTGACAGCAATTAGTAACTTGGCAAAATGGCTAAATGCAAGAGGTTGATGTCTTCAAGGCGATCGCCAACGAACGCAGGCTGCAGATCCTCGACTGGCTGAAGGATCCGCAGGCCCATTTCCCGGCCCAGGCAGATGGCGATCTGGTCGAGGACGGCGTTTGCGCGCTGCTGATCGCGGAGAAGCTCGGCATTACGCAGGCGACGCTCTCCGAACATATGCGCGTGCTTACCCAGGCCGGCCTGCTGCGTCCCAAGCGCATCAAGCAATGGACGTTCTACCGCCGCGACGAGGACAGGATCGCCGACACAAGGATGCTCGTCCAGAACCGGCTGTAGCGCAGCCGGCGTGGCAGCTCCTATGCAAGCCAGTCGGGCACCGAATCCAGGCCGATCAGCTCGTCATAGGTCTGGCGCCGGCGTACGACATGGAAACGGTCGCCGTCGACCAGAACCTCGGGCACCAGAAGGCGGGTGTTGTAGGTGCCGGATTGCACCGCGCCATAGGCGCCGGCGGTGGTGACGGCAATGAGGTCGCCAGACTTGAGCCGGGGCAGGTCACGGTCGAGGCCGAGATAGTCGCCGGTCTCGCAGACCGGGCCGACGACGTCGACCGCCATGCGCGGCGTGTCGGCCGGCGGCTGCACCACCGGCTTGATGTCGTGGAAGGCATCGTAGAGCGTCGGCCGGATCAGATCGTTCATGGCGGCGTCGACGACGAGGAAGTTCTTGGCGTCGCCTTCCTTCACGAATATCACTTCCGAGACCAGGATGCCGGCATTGCCGACGATCAGCCGGCCCGGCTCGAACATCACCTTCACCCCAAGCTTTGCCAGATGCTTCCTGACGATATCGGCATAGGCATCGGGCAGAGGCGGCGGGCTGTTGTCGTTGCGGTAGGGGATGCCGAGGCCGCCGCCGAGATCGACATGCTCGACGGCGTGGCCATCGGCGCGCAGCGCGCCGACCAGTTCCGCCAGAAGCGCGAAAGCATCGTCAAAGGGCTGCAACTCGGTGATCTGGCTGCCGATATGGGTATCGATGCCGATGGGCTTGGTGCCCGGCAAACCGGCCGCGCGGGCATAGACCTGGCGCGCCCTTTGCCATGGAATGCCGAACTTGTTCTCGGCCTTGCCGGTGGAGATCTTCCTGTGCGTCCTGGCGTCGACATCCGGGTTGATGCGCAGCGAGACCGGCGCCACCTTGCCGAGCGCGGTGGCGCGGGCCGACAGCAACTCCAGCTCCGGCTCGGATTCGACATTGAAGCAGAGAATGCGGGCCTCGAGCGCAAAATCCATTTCGCGCGCGGTCTTGCCGACGCCCGAGAATACGATCTTGCTGGCCGGGATGCCGGCGGCGAGCGCGCGGCGCATTTCGCCTTCCGAGACGGTATCGGCGCCGGCGCCGAGCTTTGCCAGCGTCCGCAGCACCGCCTGGTTGGAATTCGCCTTCAAGGCGTAACAGACCAGCGTGTCGAGACCGGCAAAAGCCCCGGCGAACACCCGGTAGTGCCTCGTCAAGGTTGCCGTCGAATAACAATAGAACGGCGTGCCGACGCTTGCGGCGATGTCTGGTATCGCCACGTCCTCGGCATGGAGCACGCCGTCGCGGTAGTCGAAATGGTTCACGAGAGTGTTTCCGGAAGTTGGAGCACGAGACCTGGTTAGCACGAGACCTGGCCAGAAAGACCAAGCCGGTCTCATCGGCTCTAGATCAGCGGGTCCAGGATGAACTTCTTGTCCACGACCGGTTTTTCCGGCTCTGGCGGCACCGGCTGTTTGGCGCGCTCGGCGTCCTTGCGGGCCTGGACGGCCGCTTCATAGGGCGTGTCGAGACCAGCCTTACGGCCGCAAGCGGTCACGGCAGCCATCGCCGTCAGCAGCGTCAGCGTCACCAAAATCCTGCTCGCGGTCATCGATCCATCCGTCCGAAACTTTATGTGCTGCGCTTTTAACCGAGTTTTAGGCGCATTGCACCCCGGCATCATGCCTTGGCGATGCGCTTTTTCCAGCTGCGGATCTGCTTCCTGACCTCCGATGGCGCGGTGCCGCCGAAACTGGTGCGGCTCTTGACCGAATTCTGCACCGCCAGAACCGAGAAGATGTCTGCCGTGATGCCGGGGTTGATCGACTGCAGATCCTCCAGCGACAGCTTTTCAAGGCTCACCTTCTTCTCTTCGGCCAACGCCACCGCGCCGCCGGTGACATGGTGTGCCTCACGGAAGGGCAGGCCCAGCGCGCGCACCAGCCAGTCGGCGAGGTCGGTCGCGGTCGCGTGGCCCGAGCCGGCGGCTTTTTTCATGGCGGCGGCATTGACCGTCATGTCGCGCACCATGCCCGTCATCGCAGCCAGCATCAAATCGAGTGTTTCGGCAGCGTCGAAGACCGATTCCTTGTCTTCCTGCATGTCCTTGCCGTAGGTCAGCGGCATGCCCTTCATCACGGTCAGCAGCCCGACGAGATGGCCGGTGACGCGGCCGGTCTTGCCGCGCACCAGTTCGGCGGCGTCCGGGTTCTTCTTCTGCGGCATGATCGAGGAGCCGGTGGAGAAACTGTCCGACAGCCTAACGAAGCCGAATTGAGGCGTCGACCAGATGATGATTTCTTCGGCGAGCCGCGACAGATGCGTGGCGCAGATCGCCGCCAGGCTCAAAAACTCCAGCGCGAAATCGCGGTCGGAGACGCTGTCCAGGGAATTGCGCATCGGCTCGCGGAAGCCGAGCGCCTTGGCGGTCTTGTGGCGATCGATCGGAAAACTGGTGCCGGCAAGCGCTGCCGCGCCGAGCGGGCTTTCATCCAGCCGCTCGATGGCGTCGCGGACGCGCGACAGGTCGCGCGAAAACATCTCGACATAGGCCATGCAATGGTGGCCGAAGGTCACCGGCTGCGCCGCCTGCATGTGGGTGAAGCCGGGCATCACGGTCGCCGCATGCTCCTCGGCGCGGTCGAGCAAGGCTGAGATCAGCCCCTTCAGCGCCTCGGCGACGCGAAAGCACTCGTCCTTGACCCAGAGCCGGAGATCCACCGCCACCTGGTCGTTGCGTGACCGCGCCGTGTGCAGGCGGCCGGCGGCCGGGCCGATCAGATCGGCAAGGCGGGCCTCGATGTTCATGTGAATGTCTTCCAGCCGGGTCGAGAACTCGAACGTGCCGGCCTCGATCTCTTTCAGGATCGTGTTCAGCCCGTGAGCGATTTTTTCTTGATCGGCCGCCGAAATAATGCCCGTTTCAGCCAACATCTCGCTGTGGGCGACCGAACCTCTTATGTCTTGGGCATAGAGTTTGCGGTCGAACGAAATCGACGCGTTGATCGCTTCCATGATCGCGGCCGGACCCGAGGCAAAACGTCCGCCCCACATCTGGTTGCTGGCCTTCTTGTCGCTCATCGCTATAACCCGTGCTCCGGAGCAGTCTTAGAAAATGGCAGACGGTAGCAGATACTTCCCGGCCCCGCGCCTGATCCTCGCCGCTTTGCTGGCGGGCGTGCTGGCCAGCGCGGTCGCGGTATATGTCAGCGAGAGCGGGTCTGGCAACAACGCAGCCACCGGCAGCGCACCTGCGGCCGGCGCGGGCAACAGCAAGGACGACGTCGCCTGCGCCGCCAAGAGCGACCGCGCCAAAAAAGTTGCCGCCGCGGCCACCGGCCAGGTTGCGGCATTGCTGCCCGCCGATCCGCCGCAATCGCTGGAAAGTCTCGCCTTCAACGGTCCCGACGGCAAGCCGATGACGCTCGCCGATCATGCCGGCAAGACCGTGCTGCTCAATCTGTGGGCAACGTGGTGCGCGCCCTGCCGCGCCGAAATGCCGGCGCTCGACGCCTTGCAGAAGGAAAAGGGCAGCGATGCCTTCGAAGTGGTCGCGGTCAATGTCGATGCCGGCGACGATGTGAAGCCCAAGAAGTTCCTCGCCGATATCGGCATCGGGTCGCTCGGCTACTACCGCGATTCGACGCTGGCGCTGTTCAACGACGTCAAGACGCGTGGCTTGGCGCTAGGCCTCCCCGTCACCATGCTGATCGATGGCGAAGGCTGCCTGATCGCGCATATGAACGGACCGGCCGAATGGTCAGGACCGGATGCCAAGCGCCTGGTCGAGGCCGCACTCGCCCCTTAGAGCGGTTCACCGTTTCGTCGAAACGGCCCGCGCTAACTTTTTTGTTTCGACGCAATTTCGGACGGAAAACCGTTTCACACTTTTCCTGAAATTGCTCTAGGCTGAGCGCAGGGCCGCCGCCGGCGGCAGCATCAAGATGCTGCCGCCGCGTTGTTTGACGCCGGCGTCGTCTTGTGCCGCCGGTGCCGCTACGCCGGTCAATTCGCTGAACGCCTCGATCGGGCTGGGCCGGCCTAGATAGTAGCCCTGGCCGATCTCGCAGGCCTCGGCGTCGAGGAATTTCAGCTCGCCCAGCGTCTCGACGCCCTCGGCCAGAACCGGCAGGCCGAGACCGCGGCCAAGCCCCAGAACGGCGCGCACGATGGCTGCCACCTGGCCGTTGCTGTCGACTGATTTGATGAATGAGCCGTCGATCTTGATCTTGTCGAAGGGGAAGGCGCGGAGATTGGACAGCGAGGAGTAGCCGGTGCCGAAATCGTCCATCGCCACACGCACGCCAAGCGCCTTCACCTGGCGCAAGGTCGCCAGCGCGCGCGGCATGTCCTTGACCAGCGCCGTTTCGGTGATCTCGAGTTCGAGCCTGCCGGGCGTCAGGCCGGAGCCGAGCAGGACTTCATGCACCTTGCGGCTGAAATTCGGATTGTGGAGCTGCACCGCCGAGACATTGACCGCGACGGTGAGAGGGTTCTTCCAGCGCGCAGCCTCGGCGCAGGCCGTCGCCAGCACCCATTCGCCGATCTGGATGATGACGCCGCTGTCTTCGGCCACCGGGATGAAGGTCGCCGGCGACACGTCGCCGCGCTGCGGATGGCGCCAGCGGATCAGCGCTTCGAACCCGACCATCCGCCCGCTGCTGATCTCCTTTTGTGGCTGGTAGACGAGGCGAAACTCATCGCGCGCCATCGCCTGGCGCAGTTCGTGCTCCATCACGCGCCGGTCTCGCGCCTCGGCGCCCATCGAGGCCTCGAAGTAACGGTAAGTGTCCTTGCCCTCGGCCTTGGCGCGGTAGAGCGCGGTGTCGGCGTGGCTGACCAGGAGTGTCGGCTCATCGGCGTCGAGCGGATAAAGTGCAATGCCGATGCTGGCCGACACCAGCCCGCCACCGACCGACAGCCGGTTTTCCTCGCGCATGGCCGCCAGCACCGCCTCGGCGATGCGGCCGGCCGCCTGCGGATCGGGAAGGTTCGGAGCGATGATGGCGAACTCGTCGCCGCCGAGACGCGCCAGCATCTGTCCGTGGCGGAGCACGGCGGAGGCGCATAGCGCCACCTTCTGCAGCATGGCATCGCCGGCGCCATGCCCGAACAGGTCGTTCACTTCCTTGAAGCGGTCGAGGTCGAGCAGCAGCAGCGCAAGATGCCCACCCTTGCCGCCGCGGTCCATTGCGGCAATTTCGGCCTCGAGCCGGCCGGAGAAACTGCGGCGGTTGGGGAGCCCGGTCAGCGGGTCGAAATGGGCGAGGCGCAGGATCTCCTGCTCGGCCTTCCTGCGTTCGCGGATGTCGCGCACGGCGACAACGCTGTGCCGCTTGCCGCAATAGTCGATGCTCCTTGCGATAAGTTCGACGGGGATGGTGGCGCCGTCATGGGCTCTGAGTTCGGCTTCCTGTGCCTGTCCGCTGCAGTCGGACATGCCGGCCGCGGTGCGTTCGCCGAAGAGGTCGCCAAGCAGCATCGCGTTCAGCACTTCCGGCGCAATGCCGGTTAGCGCGGCGATGCTGTCATTGGCGCTGACGATGCGGGCGCCGTCGCATACGATCAGGCCCTCGACGGCGGCGTTGGCGAGGCCGTGCATGCGCTCGGCCTCGATCTTGTGACGACGGAAGCGCAGGTCGATCCACAATGCTGCGGCTGAAAGCACCAGGATAGCCATGCTGACTGCAGCGGCGGCGAAGGCCTGCGACATCGGTTCGACCGTGAACTGCGATATCTCGATGGAGGAGTCCGGGAAGATCGACACCGCGCCCATCGCGATGAAGTGCAGGCTGCAGATCGCCAGCGTCAACAGGATGGCGGCGGCGATTGTGGCCTGCATGGACGGCCGTCGCAACACGACCAGCAGCGCCAGCGCGGCGAGGGTGACGCCTGTCAGCACCGAGACGCCGACCAGCAGCGGGTTCCAGACGATGCGCCCTTCGACCTCGAAGGCGGCCATGCCGATATAGTGCATGGCGGCGATACCGGCGCCGAGGACCGCGCCGCCGACCAGAGGGTAGTCGATGCCCCGGCGCAAGGTGGCGATCCACATGCCCGCGGCGGTCAGGGCGACGGAACCGGCGAGCGAAAGCGCCGACATTTCCGTATTGTAGGCGTTGGGGATTCCGGGAGAAAATGCAAGCATTGCGATGAAATGCGTCGCCCAGATACCGAAGCCGGTGGAAGTGGCTGCTATCATCAGCCAGGTATAGCGGTTGCGCTCGCTCGAGCGGTCGACATGGCGAAGCAGGTTGACCGCCGAGAAGGAAGAAATACCGCAAATGAGCGCTGCCAGTGCGACCAGTCTCAGATCGTGCTCATGCACGATACAATTATAGACCGTCAGCATCTCGCCCCACCTGCTCTCCCACAGCAATCAAGCCGTCCACTTGATTAGTATGCCACGCTTGACGAAGAATCGGTTATGGGAACTACAACTACAGCGGGTTTTTCGGGTTGTATGTTGCGGCGATCCTGTCTCATTCCAGACGCACGGTTACAGCAGCGCCTGGCGCGATGCCGCTCGGCCGATCTCGATCTGGCCGAGCGCCGGTTTGGCGGCCGCACGGTGCAGGTGCGTGGCGCTGTCACGCGGGCCCTTCACGCATCGCTGGGCGGTCGGCGATCCTTGCAGGCCCACCATGCCCCATTCTATCGCTGAGCCGGCTTGGCATTTCTCTCTGTCCTCGTTGCAAGGCGAGGGGGCGCGAAGTTAGCCGGGTATGAAATTCACGAAACAGCAACAAATCCGTTGTCCGATTGTCATCAGCGACACATATTGCGTTCGCGGGAGCGCCCCTTTCGCCAATGACAAACGGGAGATGAAACATGAAGTTGTTCGGCTTTGCGGCCGGTGTTGCCGCCACCTTGACCCTGCTTTCCACCACCTCCGCCTTCGCCGCCACCCAGATCAGTTGGTGGCATGCCATGACCGGCGCGAATGCCGAGGTGGTCGACAACATCGCCAAGGATTTCAATGCCAGCCAGAGCGACTATGAAATTCTCCCTGTTTTCAAGGGCACCTATCCCGAAACGCTGAATGCCGGCATCGCTGCCTTTCGTGCGGGGCAAGCGCCCGACATCATCCAGGTGTTCGACGTGGGTACCGGCGTCATGATGGCAGCCGAAGGTGCGATCAAACCGGTGGCCGATGTGCTGACCAGCGCCGGCGTGACCTTCGACAAGAGCCAGTATTTGCCCGGCATCGTCGGTTACTATTCGAAGCCGGACGGGACCATGCTGTCCTTCCCCTATAATTCCTCGTCGCCCATCCTCTACTACAACAAGGATATTTTCCAGAAGGCCGGGCTTGATGTGAACAACCCGCCAAAGACCTGGAACGAGGTGTGGGAAGCCGCCAAGAAGATCAAGGCGAGCGGCGCCGCTTCCTGCGGCTATACCTCGACGTGGTTGACCTGGATCCACCTTGAGGCCTTCGCGGCCTGGAACGACGTTTCCTATGGCACCAACCAGAACGGACTTGCCGGAACCGACGTCGAGCTCAAGATCAATGCGCCGATCTTCGTCAATCATTTCCAGGCGCTCGCCGACCTGGCCAAGGACGGCACCTTCAAATATGGCGGCCGTACATCCGAAGCCAAGCAGATCTTTCTTGCCGGAGAATGCGGCATCTTCACCGAATCGTCGGGGGGTCTCGGTGACATCGTCAAGTCGGGCATGAACTACGGCATCGGCCAGCTTCCCTATGATAGTGACGCCAAGGGCGCGCCCCAGAACACCACGCCGGGCGGCGCCAGCCTGTGGGTGTTCGGCAACAAATCGGACGAGGAATACAAGGGCGTCGCGGCGTTCTTCTCCTACCTGTCCAAGACCGAAGTGCAGGAGTATCTGCACCAGAAGTCGGGTTATCTGCCGGTGACGCTCGCTGCCTATGAGGCGACCAAGAAGTCCGGCTTCTATGACAAGAACCCGGGCCGTGAGACGCCGATCCTGCAGATGCTGGGCAAGGCGCCGACCGAGAACTCGAAGGGCGTGCGCCTCGTCAACCTGCCGCAGGTGCGCGACATCGAGAATGAGGAGTTCGAGAAGATGCTGGCCGGCCAGCAGACTGCGCAGCAGGCGCTCGACAACGCGGTCGCACGCGGCAACAAGGCGATTCAGGAAGCGATCGGAAACTGAAGCGATTTGTCAGTTGAACCTCGTCCACGCGGACCCGCGTGGACGATTTCCTGAATAGCGAGGGAATCACCCTGTCTCCACGCGTCGTCTTCCCCAACAAGACCCTGCCTTACCTGCTGGTGGCGCCGCAACTCGCCATTACGCTGATCTTTTTCTACTGGCCGACCGGGCAGGCGCTCTACCAGTCGATGCTTAGGGAAGACCCGTTCGGGCTGAAGAGCAAGTTCGTCGGGCTCGCCAACTTTCGCAAGGTGCTGGCCGACCCGGCCTACCTCAACTCGATCAAAGTCACGCTGGTGTTCTCTCTGGCGACCGCGATCGTCGCCATGGGTGTGGCCCTGTTGCTTGCCGTCATGGCCGAGAAGGTGGTGCGCGGCAGAGGCCTTTATCGCACGCTGCTGATCTGGCCGTATGCGGTGGCGCCGGCGATTGCCGGCATGTTGTGGCTGTTTCTGTTCAACCCCTCGATCGGTTCGCTGGCCTACGCCTTGAGAGGTCTCGGCATCGCCTGGGATCCCTTGCTTAACGGAAACCAAGCCATGATCCTGCTGGTATCTGCGGCTGCCTGGAAGCAGATCAGCTACAATTTCCTGTTCTTCGTCGCCGGGCTGCAGGCGGTGCCGAAGACGTTGATAGAGGCGGCGGCCATGGACGGCGCCGGGGAGACGAAGCGCTTCTGGACCATCGTCTTCCCGCTGCTCGCACCGACGACCTTCTTCCTGCTGGTCGTCAACACTGTCTATGCGCTGTTCGACACTTTCGGTATCGTTCATGCCGTCACCGGCGGCGGGCCAGGCAAGGCCACCGAGACGCTGGTCTACAAGGTCTACAATGACGGTTTCGTCAATTTGATCCTCGGCGATTCGGCCGCGCAGTCGGTCATCCTGATGGTCATCGTCATCTCACTCACGGCCATCCAGTTCCGCTATGTGGAACGCAAAGTCCACTACGGTTGAGCGCGAGCGATGATTGGTCAGTCCCCGCTTCGCGCCCTCATCGCCCACGCCGTGCTCATCCTGGGCATCCTGATCGTCGCTTTCCCGATCTACTACACCTTCGTTGCCTCCACGCAGACGCTGCAGACCATCCTCAAGCCGCCATTGCCTCTTTTGCCCGGCGACCAGGTCTGGAACAATTACAGCGAGGCGCTGTTCGGCGGTGTCGGCCGCATCGGCGGCGTCAGTGTCGGCCGATTGCTGCTCAACACCACGATCATGGCGCTCGGCATCGCGGTGGGGAAGATTTTCATCTCGATCCTTTCGGCCTATGCGATCGTGTTCTTCCGTTTTCCGCTTCGGATGGTCTTCTTCTGGCTGATCTTCATCACACTGATGCTTCCCGTCGAGGTGCGCATCCTGCCGACCTACAAGGTGATGGTCGATCTCGGCATGATCGACACCTATGCCGGCCTGATCATTCCGCTGATCGCCTCGGCCACCGCCACGCTTCTGTTTCGCCAGTTCTTCATGACCATCCCAGGTGAGTTGGTGGAAGCGGCGCGTGTCGACGGCGCCGGACCATGGCGCTTCTTTTTCGACATCCTGCTGCCGCTGTCGCGCACCAACATCGCAGCACTGTTCGTCATCCTCTTCATCTATGGCTGGACGCAGTACCTGTGGCCGCTGCTCGTCACCAACAGAAACGACATGAACACCATCGTCATCGCACTTAGAAAGATGGTCTCCTTCGCCGATGCCGATACCCAATGGCATCTGGTCATGGTCACCGCAATGCTGGCCATACTGCCGCCGATCCTGATCGTGGTGCTGATGCAACGCTGGTTCGTGCGCGGACTTGTCGATTCCGAAAAGTGAGAAGCCGATGGCGACCGTCGATCTGAAGGATGTGAAGAAAGTCTATCCCGGCGGCGTCGAGGCGGTGAGGGGTGTCTCCATCGCCATTCCCGACAAGGAGCTTTGCGTGCTGGTTGGGCCGTCCGGCTGCGGCAAGTCCACGCTGCTGCGGATGATCGCCGGGCTTGAGACCATTTCTTCCGGCACCGTCGCCATCGACGGCAAGATCGTCAACACGATCGGTCCGACCGAGCGCGACATCGCCATGGTGTTCCAGAACTATGCGCTCTATCCACATATGAAGGTCTACGACAACATGGCCTACGGGTTGCGCAACCGGGGTACTCCCAAGGACGAGATCGACAGCAGGGTTCGCTCGACCGCCAAGGTGCTGGAGCTCACGGCGCTGCTCGACCGGCGCCCGCGCGAGCTTTCCGGCGGCCAGCGCCAGCGCGTGGCCATGGGTCGCGCAATCGTGCGCAATCCAAAAGTCTTCCTGTTCGACGAACCGCTTTCCAACCTCGACGCCAAACTGCGCGGCCAGATGCGGGTCGAAATCAAGAATTTGCAGCGCTCGCTCGGTGTCACCTCGGTCTACGTCACCCACGACCAGCTTGAGGCGATGACGCTGGCCGATATTCTCGTCGTCATGAATGGCGGGTTGGTCGAGCAGACGGGCGCGCCGCTCGACATCTACGAGAAGCCGGCATCGACCTTCGTCGCCTCCTTCATCGGAGCGCCGCCGATGAACCTTCTGCCTCTTTCGCAAGGACCGGCTGGTCCGGCGCTGACCGACGGCAAGACGGTTGACTTCGCGCCTACGAACGCCGCCACGCTTGGCTTCCGCCCTGAGGATGCCGACGTCACCTTCAGTGCCGAGGCATCATCCGGCGCGCTTATTCTGCCTGCGGCGGTCGAGGCGGTCGAACCTGTGGGAGCCGAAAGCTTTCTTCACTGTGCCGCCGGCGGCAACCGCATCGTCGTGCGTGTGGCCGGCCGCGCCACGGCCAAACCCGGCGATCAACTGCGCGTCGTGGCCAGGGCCGAGAAGCTGCATTGGTTCGACAATGCTGGGAAACGAGTCGATTGACGCAGCCGCTCGCGCCAATCCGACGCATCGGCAGTTCAGGCGAAGACATGCGCCTTGCCGGAAACTGTCAGGCGCACGATCTCGCCGACGGAAGGCGCGTCGATTCCCGGCTTGCGTAAGGTCAGCGGTGTGCTGCCGATCGCCGCGGCGTCCGGCGGATCGGGGTTGTTCAACAGCCGCACGGCAATGGTGCACATCGAGCCTGCGAATTCCGAGTCCGTCACCTCGGCGAATATCGTGCCCGCAGGACCCGACATGCCTTCGCGCGACGTGCGCTTTACCTGCACCTGCTCCGGTCGCAGCATGATGCGGGCGATGTCGCGCCGCTCCTTCGAGTCGACGGCTATGCGACCAAGCGAGGAGGTGGCGAAGCCGCCTGAAATCTTTGCCGGCAAGATGATGGCGTCGCCAAGAAACTCGGCAACCATGCGGTCTTTCGGCTGCAGATAGAGTTCTCGCGGTGTGCCGATCTGAGAGAACTTTCCGTCGCGCATGACCGCCACCTGGCTGGCGAAGGACAGCGCCTCGGCCTGGTCGTGGGTGACCAGGATGGTGGTGATGCCGGCGGCTTCGAGTAGTTCGGCGACCGCCTTGCGCATCGAGGCGCGCAGACCGGTGTCGAGCGCCGAGAACGGTTCGTCGAGAAGCATCAGCCTGGGCTTCATCGCCATAGCGCGGGCCAGCGCCACGCGCTGCTGCTGGCCGCCGGAGAGCTGGTGCGGGCGGCGCTTGAGGATCGCCTTGTCCAGCCCGACGGTATAGGCGAGCTCGGCGATGCGCTCGGCGCGCTGGTCCTCGCCGCGGGCCATGCCAAAGCCGATATTGTCGCCGATGCTGAGATGCGGGAACAGGGCGCCGTCCTGCGCCACCAGGCCGATGCCGCGGCGGTGCGCCGGCACCGCTTGGCCGCCATTGGCCAGCACCTCGCCGTCGAGCACGACGCGGCCCTGGTCGGGCGCCTCGAAGCCGGCGATCAGCCGCAGCAACGTCGTCTTGCCGCAGCCGGACGGGCCGACGATCGCGGTGCGACTGCCGCTTGCGGCGCTGAGCTCGATGCCGGCAAGGGCTGCGACCGGGCCGTAGTGCTTGGTGAGGCCACTGATTTCGAGAAAGCTCATCGCCCGGCCATCCGTTTCGACTGGACATAGAGCAGCCAGGTCAGCGGCAGCGACATCGTCACCATGATGAAGGCGTAAGGGGCGGCCGACGCATAGTCGATCTCGCCGCTATAGGACCAGAACGCCATGGCCAGCGTGCGTGTGCCGTTGGGCGCCAGCATCTGGGTGGCGGTCAGCTCGTTCATGATGCCGAGCGCGACCAGCGCCATGCCGGCCGCCGCGCCCGGCGCCGACAGGCGGATCGTTGTCGACCACAGCGCTTTCAGCGGAGGCCGGCCAAGGCTGGCGGCGGCACGTTCGAGCTCGACCGGCGCCTGTGCGATCGAGGCCCTGAGGCTGATCAAGGCGCGCGGCAGGAACATCAGGGCATAGGCGACCAGGATTGTGAACAGCGTCTGGTAGAACGGCATGGCGATGCGCACGGTAATGGTGACCAAAGCCAGCGCGATGACCACGCCGGGCAGCGAACCGACAATGTAGTTGCAGCCTTCGAGCAGCCGCTGCAGCGGCCCCGGCGCGCGGATCGAGATCCAGGCCATCGGCATGGCGGCGATGGTTGCAAGCAGGGCGCCGGCCAGCGCCAGGAACAGCGTCTGGCCCAGCGCCAGGCCGATCTCGTCCAAACGCCAGACATCGGCGCCGCCGGCGACCAGCCAGCGGCCGATGGTGACGAAGGGCACGCCGATGGCGAGCAGCGTGGTGACGGCAGGCAGAGCCAGGCAAGCCAGCGTGGCGCGCCCGAGCCTCGAGCGCTGCCGGTGGCGCGCCGCGCCTGAGCCGACGCGGGCATAGCGCTCTTCGCCGCGCACCAGCACCTCCAGAGCGAGCAGCACGAAGCAGCATGTCACCAGGACGCCGGCCAGCATGTTGGCGGCGGGGCCGTTGAAGGTCGACTGGAACTGGTCGACGATCGCCGTGGTGAAAGTGTCGAAACGGATGAAGACGTAGAGGCCGTATTCGGCCAGCAGATGCAGGCCGACCAGCAGCGCGCCGCCGCAAATGGCCAGTCTCAGCTGCGGCAGCACGACACGCCAAAACACCCGCCATGGTCCAAGGCCGAGTGCTGCGGCTGCGTCCTCCAAAGCAGGATCGAGCCGGCGCAGAGCCGCCGCCAGCGGCAGATAGAGGAACGGGAAATAGGCGAGAACCGAGACCAGCACGCCGGCCCACAGGCCGTGCAAGGTCGGCACCATGGTGATCCAGGCGTAGGAATGCACGAAGGCGGGGATGGCGAGCGGCGCCACCGACAGCCAAGCCCACAGCCGGGCGCCGGGCAGGTCGCTGCGCTCGGTCAGCCATGCCAGCGTCACCGACAGCACGGTGGCGATCGGCACGGTGAGCGCCACCAGAAGCACGGTGTTGACCAGAAGTTCGCCGACGCGCGGCCGGAAGACCAGGGCCGAAGCAGTGTCCCAGCCGATCTGCACACCGATCCAGATGATGAACGCCAGCGGCAGCAGCGACAGCAGCGAGACAATTATGGCGGCAAGCGCGATCCAGGACATGGGCTTCCGGCGGGACCGCCCGACTGTCTGGCCTGAACGTGCGAGATCGACCGCAGTTTGCATCAGCTCGACCGCGCCACTGCCGCCGGGGCGGGGGCGCCGCAGGCGCGGCCGGAAACGCAATGTGTTGTCATGGACAATGCCATCTCGAAAACAGAGCGCTCCTGCGGAAAGTCCGGCAGGAGCGCAATCGTTGCCCTTTTAGGACGAACCCAGCCTAAAGCAAGCCGGCTGCCGTCATCAGGTCCGTCACCTTTTTGGAGTTCAGTGTCGCCGGATCGACCTTCGGCGCCTGCAGGTCGGCCAGCGGCACCAGCCTGGGATTGGACTGCGCGTCCTTGCCGATAGCGTATTCGAAGGACGTGCCGGTCTTCAGCACGTCCTGGCCGCCTTTCCCGGTCACCCATTTGAGGAACGCCTGGGCTTCCTTCGGGTGTTTGCTCGAGGCGAGCACGCCGCCGCCGGAGATCGAGACGAAAGCGCCGGGATCCTGGTTCTTGAAATAATGCAGTTCGACGTTCTTGCTGTTTTCGCCGGTCTTTGCCTGATCGCCGAAATAGTAATAGTGGTAGATGATTCCGCCTTCGATCTCGCCGGCATTGACCGCCTTCATCACCGTGCCGTTGCCCTTGTAGGCGGTGAAATTCTCCTTCATGGCCTTCAGCCAGTCGGCGGTTGCGGCTTCGCCCTTGAGCTCGAGCAACGCGCTGACGATGGCCTGAAAATCGGCGCCGGAAGGCGAGGCTGCCCAGCGGCCTTTCCAGCTCGGATCGGCGAGATCGAGCATCGATTTGGGCAGCTTTTCGGCCGTGAGCTTGGTTTTGTTGTAGGCAAAGACGGTGCTGCGCGCCGCGACACCCACCCATCTGCCGCTGCTCGGCTGGAATTCGGCCGGGACTTGCGCCAGCGTGTCGGCGTCGACCGGCGCGAAAAGGCCCGCCGCTTCGACCAGGGTCATCGCCGGCGAGTTTTCGGTCAGGAACACGTCGGCCGGCGAAGAAGCGCCCTCGGCGACGATCTGGTTGGAGAAATCGCTGTCGCCGCCATTGCGCAGCGTGACCTTGATGCCGGTTTCCTTGGTGAAACCTTCGACCCATTCCTTGGCCAGGCTCTCATGCTGGGCGTTGTAGACGATGATGCCGGCATCCGCGGCCATCGCCGGCCCGGCGATCATGCTCACGGCCAGCGCTGTGGCCCCCGCTAGGGTGGAGAGCGTGTATCTCATGGCGTCATCCTCAATCTCGGTGGTTCTGGTTTCGCAGGCTGCACCTATCGATACCTGACAGCAGTAGTCAACATTGCTCGGCTGCTTCAATCGGTCGCCGCTCCCGCAAACTTTCGTGATTTTGCGGCACTTTGGCTTGGACATCATTTCGCCGGACACGTAACAAATCGGTGCCGAGGCGCGAAGATCGGGGAGTGAACTCTTGTGAGCGGCAAGGATGAGGCCGAGCTTTCCCGGCTGATGCGGGCCGCGATCGCGGGAGATGAAAGGGCCTACGCCGACTTTTTGCACCGGATCGCCGCGCTGGTTCGCGGCTTTGCGAGGCGCAAGATCGTACAGGGCGGGGTCGATCCCGAGGATGTCGTGCAGGAAACCTTGCTGGCCATTCATGTGAAACGGCATACCTGGCGCCAGGACGCGCCGGTGTTGCCATGGATCTATGCGATAGCCCGCTTCAAGCTGATCGATGCTTTCCGGCGGCGCGGACGGCGCATCGAAATCGAGATCGACGAGATCGCCGAGACCTTTGCCGAGCCGGAAACCGAGACCGTCAGCGAACGCGACATCAACCGGGCGCTGGACGGACTGCCGGCTGCGCAGCGTTCCGTCGTTTCTTCGATCTCGGTCGACGGCCGCTCCATCGGCGAGACGGCGGCCACGCTCGGCGTCAGCGAGACGGCGGTGCGGGTGTCGCTGCATCGCGGGCTTGCCGCGATCGCCAAGCGATTTGGCCAGGGGCGCTTCGGGCGGCAGTGACATGAGGACGGAGGATCTCATCAAGGCACTCGACGCCGACACAAGCAGCAAGGCGATGCCGCTGCGCTCGGCCTGGTTGATGGCGGCGGCAGCCGCGGCGGTGATCGCGGCTCTGGTCTTCTTTCTCACCATCGGCCCGCGTCCCGACATCATGACCGCCATGCACACGATGCGGTTCCTGGCGAAGTTCGTGTTCACCATCGTGCTCGCCGTCACCGCCTTTGGCCTGGTCCGGGCGTTGTCGACGCCGGGCGCTTCGACGGCAAGAGCCGCGGCCTGGATGCTGGCGGCGCCGCTGCTGGTGGCCGTGGCGGTGGCTCTCGAACTGTTCATGGTGCCGGAGCCGATGTGGAGCACGCGCATGGTCGGCTCCAACATGATGATCTGCATGGGCTTCATCCCGCTGATCGGCATCGGCCCGCTTGCCGTCTTCCTGTGGATGCTGCGCTATGGCGCGCCGACGCGGCCGGTGTTGGCCGGGGCGGTCGCGGGACTGCTCGCCGGCGGCCTGGCGGCGACCTTCTACGCCGCGCACTGCTTCGACGATTCGCCGCTTTTCGTCGCCACCTGGTACACGCTCGCCATCGCCGTCCTCGCCGGTCTGGGCGCGCTCGGGGGACGGTTCTTCGTGCGCTGGTGACCGGGCCGTTCAAGATCGCCCAATAATCACCGATCCTTAATCATGCCGGCAATTGTTTGCGGGTTCACCGTGTTGCCGGTGGCTCCGGCGCAACCTTTCCTTAAAATCGATCATCCAGTGTTTTTTGCAGAAATGTGTTGCGCATGGGGTGGCATGCACAGTGATGCGACGAGAGCGAAAAAGCCTGCGGGCTGACAGTCACGTGGCTTTGGTGCTTGCGGCCGGAGGGCTTTGCGCTGCCGTGGTCGCGCTCCTGCTGTCGCGGCTCGATGTCAGCGCCGAAGTGCTGAAACTCTGCCTGCAGATATCGGTGCCGGTCGCCGCCGTTGCGCTGATTCTCGCCGCCCTGTTCATTTACCGGATACTGGACGACCGCCGGCAGATCGCCGAAAGCGAGCAGCGTTTCCGCCGCGCCATGGAGGATTCGGCGATCGGCATCGCCATTGTCGGCCTCGACGGCCGCATCCATGAAACCAACCCGGCCTTCGCCGCCATGCTCGGCTATAGCAAGCAGGAGATCGAGGCGCTGACCTTCTTTCAGATCACCCATCCCGACGATGTGCAGATCGGCCGTGAGACGATGGACGGCATGCGGGCGGGCACCGTCAACGCCTTCCACTTCGAAAAGCGCTACCTCAGGAAGGACGGCACGCCGGTATGGGCCCATCTTGCCGGTTCCGTCATTCGCGACGAGAAGAGCGGGAGCCCGCTCTACCTGGTCTCCCAGATCGAGGATATCGATGCGCGCAAGCAATCCGAGGCGCGCATAGCCGAAGCCGAAACGCGCTGGAATTTTGCCCTGGCCAGCGCCGGACAAGGCGTCTGGGATCTTGATATGCGGAAGGGCGGCACCACCTACTCCGCCACCTGGGTGAAGATGCTGGGCTATGCCGATGGCGAACTGGACGGCGACCCCGACCGCTGGCTGGCGATGATCCACCCCGACGATCGCGAAAACGTCGCCGAAGCCGATCGTGCCCATCTGGAGGGCAGGACACCGTTCTTCGAAGCCGAGTTCCGGATGCGCCACAAGGATGGCCACTGGGTCTGGATCCTCGACCGCGGCAAGACGCTCGAACGCGACAAGGACGGACGGCTGGTCAGGGCCATCGGCAGCCTGACCGATATCACCCAGCGCAAGCAAACCGAGGAAAGCCTCATCGTATCGGCGGCAATGCTGGCCGACGAGAAGGAGCGGCTGAGGGTGACGCTGCAGTCGATCGGCGACGCCGTCATCTGCACCGATGCCGCCAACCGCATCACCTTCATGAACCCGGTCGCCGAAAAGCTCACCGGCGTTGTTGGCGCGGAGGCGCTCGGCAAGACGCTTGGCCATGTCTACTGGGCGGTGGACGAAGAAACCGGGCAAAGGATCGGCATGACGCGGCCGGCGCTCGGCAGCGCCAGCCCTGCCGACCAGAACAGTCGCGCCGTCCTCATCCGTCGCGACGACACACGCTGCAGCATCCGCCAGGTGGTGTCGCCGATCATGAACGACCGCCAGGAGTTCTGCGGTCTTGTCATCGTCTTCCAGGACTTCACCGATGCGCGCGCCTTGCAGCGCCAGCTCGCCTATGCCGCCGCGCATGATGCGCTGACCGGCCTTGCCAACCGTTCGAGCTTTATCCGCACCATGGAGGAACTGGTCGACCGGAGCCGCAAGGCCGGCACAGCCAGGCCGGCGGGCGAACATCATTTCATGTTCATCGATCTGGACCATTTCAAGCTGGTCAACGACACTGGCGGCCACGCCGCCGGCGACGCCTTGCTGAAGCGGGTTGCCGAGGCCATTCGCGGTGCGCTTGGGCCGGAGGATATCGTGGCCCGCCTCGGCGGCGACGAATTCGCGGTCATCCTGAAAGCCGGGCCGAGCGCCGGCGCCAGGATTGCCGCACGCTCTGTCATCGACGCCATCCGCGGCCTGCAGTTCAGCTGGGACGGCCGGCCGCATGCGATCGATGCCAGCATCGGGCTGGCGCCAATCCACAGCAACAGCGGTGAAGTCGACGAGATCATCGCCCGGGCCGATGCTGCCTGCTATGCGGCCAAGGCCGCCGGCCGCGGCTGTGTTTCCGTGGCGCCTGACGATACCGGGTCAAGAGGCCAAGCAGAGCCGCCGCTTGCAGCGGCGTCCTGAGGGAGCACGGAACTTTCGTTCTGGTGGTTAGCGCGTCGGAACCGGATGCTCGCCGCGATAGTCGTAGAAGCCGCGCCCGGTCTTGCGGCCGAGCCAGCCGGCCTCGACATATTTCACCAGCAGCGGGCAGGGGCGATATTTCGAATCCGACAGGCCGTCATGCAGCACCTGCATAATCGACAGGCAGGTGTCGAGGCCGATGAAATCGGCGAGCTGCAGCGGTCCCATCGGATGGTTGGCGCCGAGCCGCATGGCGGTGTCGATGGCATCGACCGAGCCGACCCCCTCATAGAGCGTGTAGATCGCCTCGTTGATCATCGGCAACAGAATGCGGTTGACGATGAAGGCCGGAAAATCTTCAGAGACGGTGATGGTCTTGTCGAGCTGTTTCACATAGGCCTTGGCCGCCTCGAAGGTCTGATCCTCGGTAGCGATGCCGCGCACCAGTTCGACCAGCTTCATCAGCGGCACGGGGTTCATGAAATGTATGCCGATGAAACGCTCAGGACGGTCGGTCTGCGCGGCAAGCCGGGTGATCGAAATTGACGAGGTGTTGGTCGCCAGAATGGCTTCCGGGTTGAGCTGGGGACAGAGCTGCGCGTAAATCTTGCGCTTGACCGTCTCGTCCTCGGTCGCCGCCTCGATAACCAGATCGGCACCGGCGAGATCAGCCATGGTGGGGGCTGCGGAAATGCGCGCCATCGCTTCGTTACGCAGCTTTTCCTCAAGCTTGCCGGAGCCGACCTGGCGGGCCATGTTGCCGCTGACCGTGGCAATGCCCTTCTCGATACGGTCGGGCGAGACGTCGTAGATCAGCACCTTGAAACCCGAAAGTGCTGATACATGCGCGATGCCGCCGCCCATCTGGCCGGCGCCGATGATGCCGATCGTCTCGATCTTGGCCATTTGCAGCGATCCCGTCGAAAAGGCCTTTGCGGCCTGCTTTTTGTGCAGTGCAAACTAAAAGGGTGGGGCAGCTTCGTCTACCCCACCCTTTCACAATTTAATACGCTTTGGCAGAAAGCGTCAAAGCGCCTTTTGCAGTTCCGGCAGGATGACGAACAGGTCGCCGACCAGGCCGTAATCGGCAACCTGGAAGATCGGCGCCTCTTCGTCCTTGTTGATGGCGACGATGACCTTCGAATCCTTCATGCCGGCAAGGTGCTGGATGGCGCCGGAAATGCCGACGGCAATATAGAGGTCAGGCGCCACGACCTTGCCCGTCTGGCCGACCTGCCAGTCGTTCGGGGCGTAGCCGGCGTCGACGGCAGCGCGCGAGGCGCCGACGGCTGCACCGAGCTTGTCGGCGACCGGCAGGATGACTTCCTGGAACTTTTCCGAGGAACCGAGCGCGCGGCCGCCCGAAATGATGATCTTGGCCGAGGTCAGCTCCGGACGGTCGGTTTCCGAGAGTTTGTTCTCGACGAAAGTGGAGAGGCCGGGATTGGCCGCGGCCTTGACCGTCTCGACAGCTGCCGAGCCGCCCTCCGGGGCAGCCTGGAAGGAGGCGGTGCGCACAGTGATGACCTTCTTGGCGTCGCTCGACTGCACCGTCTGGATGGCGTTGCCGGCATAGATCGGCCGTTTGAACGTGTCTGGTGAAACCACTTCGATGATCTCGGAGACTTGCGCGACATCGAGCAGGGCCGCCACGCGCGGCGCGACATTCTTGCCCGACGAGGTCGCCGGCGCGATTATGGTGTCGTAGGCGCCGGCCAGCGAGACAACGAGTGCGGCGAGCGGTTCGGCGAGGCGCTCGGCCAGTTCGTCGGCCTCGGCCAGCAGCACCTTGCTCACGCCCTCGAGCTTGGCAGCGGCGTCGGCCGCGCCCTTGGCGCCTTTGCCGGCGACCAGCACATGCACGTCCGAACCGATCTGCAGCGCCGCCGAGAGCGCCTTCGCGGTCTGGTCGGAAAGGCTGGCGTTGTCGTGTTCTGCGATGAGGAGAATGGTCATTTTATCTGTTCCTTCCAGTCTCAGAGCACGCCGGCTTCGTTCTTGAGCTTGTCGACCAGTTCGGCGACACTGTTGACCTTCACGCCCGCCTTGCGGCCGCTGGGCTCCTCGGTCTTGAGCACCTTCAGGCGCGGCTTGACGTCGGCGCCGTAATCGGCCGGGCTCTTTTCGTCGAGCGGCTTCTTCTTGGCCTTCATGATGTTGGGCAGCGAGGCATAGCGCGGCTGGTTGAGGCGAAGATCGGCGGTGATGATCGCCGGCATCTTCAGTTCCACCGTCTGCAGGCCGCCGTCGACTTCGCGCGTCACCTTGGCCTTGTCGCCGTCGATCACGACCTTGGAGGCGAAAGTGCCCTGTGCCCAGCCGAGCAGGGCGGCCAGCATCTGGCCGGTCTGGTTCGAGTCATCATCGATCGCCTGCTTGCCGAGGATCACGAGACCGGGCTGTTCGGCGTCAACGACGCCCTTCAGCACCTTGGCGACGCCGAGCGGCTCGGTCTGCTCGTCGGTCTTGACCAGGATGGCGCGGTCGGCGCCCATGGCGAGCGCGGTGCGGAGCGTTTCCTGCGCCTGCTGCGGGCCGACCGAAACGACGATGATCTCTTCGGCCTTGCCGGCTTCCTTCAGCCGGAGCGCCTCTTCCACCGCGATCTCGTCGAACGGGTTCATCGCCATCTTGACGTTGGCGAGTTCCACCGCCGAACCATCGGCCTTGACGCGAACCTTGACGTTCGCATCCACAACCCGCTTCACGGGCACAAGGATCTTCATTGTCTGTCACCTCTCCTGAGATATCCGGGCGCGCTATAGCAGCGTGCGCCTCCGCAGAGTTGTCGAAAGCCGACATTCCTGACTGAATTCCGGCCAAACGGAATCCTGGCCGGACGAATTCTGGTCTTCTGCCGCCTAGCGGTGGCGCTCTCCGTAGTTGTGGCGACGCAACACGTCAATATGCCACGGCAGCGGCCAAACCACCCAAATCGGTTCACTTGTGACCGGAAGCGCCACCCCGGCCCCAACGCGTCTCAGGTTGCACGGGAGCGGGACCGGCTGGCGCCGGCCCAGTAGAAGCGGCTGGCTGATCGGCGGGTTGCGGCTCGCCGTCGCCACCGGCGAGCAGCGGCACGCCGCGGCTGCGCATAATGAGCACCAGCACGCCACCGGCAATGATGCCGCCAGTATGGCAGGCCCAGGATATCTGGTTTTCGCCGCCGGCGGCAAACATCACCACCTGGAAGCCGATCCACAGGATCAGCGGGATGAAGGCCGGGATACGCAGCGGAATCCGGGCAAAGACCAGCACCCACACTTTCACCCGGGGGTAGAGGACCAGATAGGCGGCGACGACGCCGGCAATGGCGCCGGAGGCACCGATCAGCGGAACCTCCGAACTCCAGGCGACGAGCCCCTGGAAGAAGGCGCCGGCGATGGCGCAAAGCAGGTAGAAGATGAGGTAGCGGATGTGGCCGAGTGCGTCCTCGACATTATCGCCGAACACCCACAGGAACAGCATGTTGCCGCCGAGATGAAAGATATCGGCATGCAGGAAGGCATAGGTAAGGTAACTCAGGCTCTCGGGAATGACGACGAATTGGGGCGAGAGTTCTGCCGTGTCGTGGACAACCGAAGGAATGAAGCCGAAGCCGAGCACGGCTGCGTTGTTGAAATTTTCGCCGCCGATCGTGGTGATGAGAAACACAAGCGCGTTGACCGCGATCAGGCCGATCGTCACATATTGCAGCCGGATGTGGCGCAACCTGTTGGAGTCGTAAAGCGGGATGAACATGCCCCAAGCCCTTTCCCGCCTTCGAAAATTCAGCGGTTCTTGCCGGGCACCCATAACACGTCGGCATTTCCGTTGTCATTGACCGCACGAGCGGCGACGAACAGAAAGTCCGAGACGCGGTTTATGTATTTCAGCCCCTCGCGATTGACATGTTCGGCCGGGTCCTGCGCCAGCGCCACCATGATCCGCTCGGCCCGTCGCGCCACGGTGCGGGCAAGATGAAGTGCTGCCGCCGCCGGCGTGCCGCCATTGAGCACGAAGGATTTGAGCGGCTGCAGATCCTTGTTGAGAAGGTCGATATCCTTTTCGACGCGGTCGGTCTGCGAGGCGATGATGCGCAGCGGCTCGTAGCCCAGCGGCTTGCCGTCGTCGGGCACGGCGAGATCGGCGCCGAGGTCGAACAAATCGTTCTGGATGCGGGACAGCATGGCGTCGATGGCGGGATAACTTGCCGCTGTGTGCAGGCGGGCGATACCGATGCAGGCATTGGCTTCATCGACGGTGCCGTAGGCATCGACGCGCAGGTCGGATTTCAGCCTGCGTTCACCGGTGCCGAGGCCAGTGGTGCCGTCATCGCCGGTGCGGGTGTAGATCTTGTTGAGCTTGACCACGTCGCCTCCCGAACGGCCGTCACTTGCGGGTGAAATACACCACCAGCAGGATCAGTGCCAACGCCAGCGCCTGCAGCAGCACGCGTGCCTGCATCAGCTTGTTCGAGCTCACACCGGAGCCGCCGCGCATCATGTTGATGAGGCCGCGGACAAGCACGATCACCACGGCGACCATGATGAGGACGAGGAGGACTTTGATGACGGTTGCCATGATCTGTTCCCAGTTCTGTTGCGATCAGGCGCGTCCGGCCAGAACGCGGTAGAGCATCGATGCCGGCAGGATGCGCTTGAGCATCACGCCAATCCTGGCCGGCACTGTTACCACATAGTGCGGGCGCGGGCGCCGCGACAGAAGTGCATGGCGCAAGGCCGCATAGACCACCTCCGGCCCCTTTTTCAGCCGTGATGAGCTGCCGCCGGCCCGAAGCCGCGCCAGCTGCGCGGCATAGGCGACGTGGTGGACGGAATTCTCGTGGTCGATGTTTTTCAGGAACCAGAACAGCCCGTTGCTGGCGATTTTCGAGGTCACCGGCCCCGGTTCGATCAGCGAGACATGGATGCCGCTGCCCCTGAGTTCCTGCTGCATGCACAGCATCAGGCCTTCGAGCGCGTGCTTGGAGGCTGAGTAGGCGCCGCGAAAAGGCACCGGCGCTAGCCCAAGGATCGAGGAACAATGAACGAGGCGGCCATGTCCCTGGCGACGCATTACCGGTACGATGCGTCGGGTGAGGTCGTGCCAGCCGAAGAAATTGGCCTCGAACTGCTCGCGCAATGCCGCAACCGGCAGGTCTTCCACGGCGCCGGGCTGTGCATGGGCGCCGTTGTTGAACAGGGCGTCGAGGCGTCCGCCTGTCCGCTCCAGCACCGATGCCGCAAGTGCTGCGATGGAATCCGGCTCACGGTAGTCGAGATAAAAGGCCTCGATGCCGTCGGCTTCAAGTGCGGCTATGTCATCCGGCTTGCGCGCCGTTGCAAACACGCGCCAGCCATCCGCCTTCAGCGCACGGGCGCAGTGGGCGCCTATCCCGGACGAGGCGCCGGTGACGATGATGGTGCGCAACTCTTTGGCAGGCGGCATCGTGGTTTGAGCAAGGGTTGCCATTTGCCACAATCCCTTCCCATATTCGCGGCGTCGAGACAATCGAAGGGAACGCGGCTCTTGATGCGGAATATCGTCGTGCTGCGCCGCGTGCTCTATGACGCGCTTGGCCATTTCAACACCGATGACGGCTGGGCCATGGCCAGCCATCTGGCGATCACTTCGCTCATGGCGCTGTTCCCGTTCCTGATCTTCGCCACCACGCTGGCGAGCTTCCTCGGTGCGCAGGCGTTCGCCGATACTGCCGTGCACCTGGTCTTCGACACCTGGCCCGAACAGATCGCCAAGCCTATCGCGCGCGAGGTGCTCAACGTGCTGACCGTGCGGCGCACCGATCTTTTGACCTACGGCGTGCTTCTGGCGGCCTATTTCGCCTCCAACGGCATCGAGGCGCTGCGCACCTCGCTCAACCGCGCCTACCGCGTCGCCGAAACGCGCGGCATCATCTACCGCCGGGTGCAGAGCATTTTCTTCGTGCTGATCGCGACGGCCGGTTTCCTGGCGATCAGCGTGCTCCTGGTCTTTGCGCCTTTGCTGGCGCGGCTGGCGGAAGCTCATTTCGAGTGGATCAAACCCTATACGGGCACGATCACGCTGTGGCGCTACGTCATCGCCTCAACCGTCATCATTGGTGGCTTGTTTGCCGTCCACTACTGGCTGCCGGCGGGCAAGCGCCGCTTTGTCTCGCTGGTGCCTGGCATCATCTTCACTCTGGCTGCGTGGCTTGTCGGCTCGACCATGTTCGCGACCTATCTCGATCACTTCTCGTCCTATGTGACGACCTATGCGGGGCTTGCCTCGATCATGATCGCCGTGGTTTTCCTCTATATGCTGTCGGCGATCTTCATCCTCGGCGGCGAACTCAACGCGGCGATCAGCCGCTTTCTCGAAGCGCGCGCACGTGTCGGCAGCTAGGTTTTGGCTGGCCGAGCCGTGGCCAGCCCGACGCCGAGCGTCGCGATTGCCATGCCGACGATCTGCACGAGGCTGAGCTGTTCGCCGAACAGCGCCCAGGCGATGACAGCGGTGACGGCCGGCACCAGGTAGAACAGCGACGCGACCTTCGACATCTCGCCGTCGCGGATCATCACCATCAGCAAGAAGATGGCGCCGATCGACAGCACCAGGACCAGCCAGGCCATGGCGAAGATCAGTTCGCCGTTGATGATCACCGTGTGGGTCTCAAGGGCCAGCGAGGCCAGGATCATCAGCGAGCCGCCGCCGATATATTGCCACATCGTCGCCGCCACCAGGTCGCCACCCGAGGCATAGCGCTTCTGCCAGATGGTCCCGGCGCTCATGCCCAGCACCGAGACCAGCGACGCCGTCAGGGTTTCGGGCGTAACGCCGCCGCCGAGAGCGCCGAGCTTCGGCCACAGCACGATGATCACTCCCACAAGGCCGACGGCAAGGCCGGCCCAGTGGCGCGGCAGGATGGCCTCGCCGAGGAATCGGCCGGCAAGCACGGCGGTGATCAGTGGCTGCAGGCCGACGATCAGCGCCGAAAGCCCGGCGGGCATGCCCCTGTGGATCGCCCAGAACACCGCGCCGAGATAAATGCCATGCATGAGGATGCCGGCGACCGTGGCGTGAAGCGCTTCTGCCCTTGTGGCTCGCTTCGAGCCAAGCACGAGCATCAGGCCGGCGAGCAGCAAGGCGGCGATGACAAAGCGGGCCGCCAGAAAGGTGAAGGGCTCCGCCCAGGGCATGGCGTAGCGCGCGCCGATGAAACCTGTCGCCCACAGGACGACAAACGAGGCGGGGATGAACCGCTTGAGACTGTGCATTTTCGGGGAAGCCGTTTCCGGTGGAGAGGTCCGATTGGGTGAAGAGACAAATACGGCAATTGCTCTAATGCGGTTCAATCCGGCAAGCAAAGCGAAACAATTGGTACATAAGCTCATCCTGATGTAGGAGGTGGCCGAATCCAAAGGGCGGCGTCAGGGCAATCGACTTCTGTCGATCGATCCGGCGACATGGCGTTTTGGCTTCGACAGGGAGCGCGCATGCTGTTGCATCTCGATACAAGCTGGCTGTTGATGACGGTGGCCAGTGTGGCCGTGTTCGGCTTCTTCTTCGGCTCAGCGCTCGACGCCATCATGCAGGAGGACGGTTTTGGGTCGACCGGCAACACATTGCTGTTCACGCTCGGCTTTTTCGCCGCGGTCATGGCCGCGAACGAACATGGCATCGTCCTGAGAGATCTGAAGCTGGCGGTTGCCTGGGGACTGGGCGGCGCCTTCGCGTTTATCGGCGCGTTGGCGCTGCTCAAGGCGGGGCTGGCCCGGCTTTAGTCATAGCCCGACCAGCCGCCTGACATCGTCCGGCGACATGCCTGCCTGCCTCAGCGCGGCAAGGCCGGTATCAGCAAAACTCTTCGACAGTTTGCGCCCATCCGGACCGAGTATGAGACGGTGGTGGAAATACTGCGGCTGGCCGAGGCCAAGCAATTCCTGCAGCAGGCGCTGGATGCCGGTCGCGGAATAGAGGTCGCGGCCACGCACGACATGGCTCACACCTTGCAGAGCGTCGTCGACGACGACGGCCAGGTGATAGCTGGTCGGGATGTCGCGGCGCGCCAGAATGACGTCGCCCCAGTCCTGCGGACGCGCCTCGACGCGCTGCGTCGCCGAAAGCGTCTCGTTGGTGAATTCGCGCCAGGACAAATCCGTGCCGACGCGCGCCAGCGCCGCCTTAACGTCGAGGCGCCAGGCGAAGGGCGCATTTTCGGCGATGCGGCGGTTGCGTTCGCTGATCGGCAGCGCCTTGTCGGCGCCGGGATAAAGCGGCACGCCGTCCGGGTCGCGCGGCCAGTCGCGGCCGCGCTTTTCGCTGTTGGCGATGAAGGCCCTGATCTCGCCACGGCTCATGAAGGCAGGGTAGACGAGTTCTTCGCGGACCAGCCGGTCGAGCACGGCCTGATAGTCGGTGAAATGCTCGGCCTGGCGCCGCACCGGCTGTTCCCATTCGAGACCTAACCATTCGAGGTCGCGAAAGATGCCGGCCTCGAATTCAGGCGTGCAGCGGATCGTGTCGATGTCCTCGATGCGCAGCAGCAGGCGGCCGCCGGCCGCACGCGCCAGTTGCTGGTTGAGCAGTGCCGAATAGGCATGGCCGAGATGCAGTTCGCCATTCGGGCTCGGCGCGAAGCGGAATGTCAGGAGCATCATCTCACAAGCGGCAATCGGGTTGTGCAGCGGTTTTGCCAATTGCTACCGTGCGGTCGGTTCAGGAACAAGAAACATGCAACGCATCGCGACACTGGACGATATTGCGCGCGGGCTGGATGCGCTTTGCGCAATCGATCCGCGCCTGGAAAAGGTGCGCGGCATGGCCGGAGAGGTGCCGCTGCGGCTGTCGGAGCCCGGCTTTCGAAGCCTGGCCTCCATTATCGTTTCGCAACAAGTATCCCGTGCGAGCGCCGATGCGATTTTCGGCCGGCTGGTGAAACTGGTCGATCCGCTGACGCCGCAGGCGATCCTTGCCGCCGGCGAGGACATGTTTCGCGAGGCCGGGCTGTCGCGGCCGAAGCAGCGCGGTCTGATCGCGGTTGCGCAGGCCGTGGTTGAGGGGCTCGACCTGCATCACCTCTGTTCGCTCGACGCCGAAGAGGCGATCGCGGCTATGATCGCGGTGCCGGGCATCGGCCCGTGGACGGCGGAAGTCTATCTCCTGTTTGCCGCCGGCCACCCCGATATTTTCCCCGCGCGCGACGTCGCGCTGCAGAGCGCGGTTGGCCACGCGCTCGGCATAGAGCCGCGTCCGCCGGAGAAAACGCTGATCGCCCTGGCCGAATCATGGAGCCCGTGGCGAGGCGTCGCATCGCGGCTTTTCTGGTCCTATTATCGCGAAACCAGGGGCCGGGACGCAGCACCTCCGGCCTGAAACCGTAAAAAAGCATGAAAATCCTGCATTTTTGCCGCTTTTGGCTGATGACAATCCGCTTCACATCCCTGTCATGTCGGGCTTACAGTATCCGCGCCGATCGGTTCTAGAACGAGGAGGTCAACAAGGTGACGGTTGCCGTATCTCCGGATGGGCTTCCTGCGCTGGTGCTGAATGCGGATTACCGTCCGCTCAGCTATTACCCCTTGTCGCTCTGGTCCTGGCAGGACGCCATCAAGGCGGTGTTCCTCGACCGGGTCAACATCGTCGCCGAATACGAGCATGCGGTGTCTTCGCCGACCTTTTCGATGAAGCTGCCCAGCGTCGTCAGCCTGAAGGCCTATGTGAAGCCGTCGAGGCACCCGGCATTCACCCGCTTCAACGTGTTCCTGCGCGACCGCTTCCAGTGCCAGTATTGCGGCACGCCCGAGGATCTGACCTTCGACCACGTCATCCCGCGCCATCGCGGCGGGGCCACGACGTGGGAGAATGTCGTGGCCGCCTGTTCACCCTGCAATCTGAGGAAGGGCGGCATGATGCCGGCGCACGCCAAGATGTGGCCGCTGCAGAAGCCATACCAGCCGACCGTGCACGACCTGCACAACAATGGCCGGCTGTTCCCGCCCAACCATCTGCATGAAAGCTGGATGGATTATCTCTACTGGGATGTGGAGTTGGAGCCGTAGGGATTGGCGCGATCGGCCTTGCCAGGGCAATCGCCGATGTCAGGTGCTGCCCCTCATCCGGCTGCCGCCACCTTCTCCCCCTATAGTGACGGGGAAAAGGGAATTGGCTGCAACCTCGGCGCTCGTTCTGCAACGTTGAAAATTGGCGAAAGCATGGATGAAAGTGTCTTTCTCCCAGTCGCTATACGGGGAGAAATGCCCGGCAGGGCAATGAGGGGCGGCGCAACCGTTCAAGCCCAGCCGCAGAATGGGCGGTGCGAGTTCTGTTTCTCGCGTCGCTAGATCAGTCGCGCGCCAGCGCGCCGCGGAAGGCGACGGCGGCGAGGATGAAGCTGGCTATGGCGTTCCAGCCGGCCAGCGACAGGCCGAGGATACGAAGGGCTGCCTTGTCGCAGGATGGCGGCACGAATTTGTCGAGCGCGTCGAGCACGCCCTTGCCGCCGGTGTCGACCGGGCCGGCGCCGGCCGTGCAATCGGCCGGGCCCTGCCACCAGGCCCATTCGACGCCCGAATGATAGACGCCGAGATAGAGCCCGTAGAGCATCAGCAGGCCGCCGACGGCAAGCAGGCCGCGCGTCAGCCATGCGGGTGCGCTGAACATCGAGGCGATCACCGCCAGCAGCATCAGCGGGGCGCCGATATAATAGGGCGTGCGCTGCTCCAGGCACAGATGGCAGGGGATGTAGCCGCCTATGTGCTGGAAGGCGAGCGCGGAGCCGACCGTGGCGGCCATGGCGACGGCGAGAAACAAAGCGGTGCGCGTCCGCTGGCGTCCGGTATCGGCTGTCATCGTGGCTGTCATGTTTCGTCCGTTGAATTCGCCGTCCGCCGGCATAGTCCTGACCCACCGCCCGCCTTGGGCGGTCAGAAGGCGTATTTGACGACGATATAGAGCAAAATCAGGGCGGCGGCGCCGGCGCCGACGATCAATCCCAAACGCTTCTCGATGAATTCCTTGATCTCTTCGCCATAGCGGCGCAGCAGCCAGGCAAGAAGCAGGAAACGAGCGCCACGCGCCAGGATGGCGGAGACGATGAAGACGAAAAGATTGACGTGGAGGGCGCCTGCCAGAATGGTGACCACCTTGATCGGCGGCAGGTGGGCGGCACCCGATGTGACGAGCAGCACCAGCATCAGCCCGGTGCCGGCCGACTGCCACCTCTCGAACGCGTCAAGGCCGCCAAAGTGCTCCAGCATCGGCCGTGCTATCGTGTCGTAGGCATAGTAACCGATCAGCCAGCCGGCAATGCCGCCCAGCACGGACGCAACGGTGGCGGTCAGCGCGTACCGATAGGCGCGTTCGGGCCGCGCCAACGCCATGGGCAGGTACAAGACGTCGGCAGGTATGAAAAACACCGAGCTTTCGACGAAAGCGATGAAGGCCAGCCACCATTCGGCGGATTTGCGGGCCGCCAGCGACAAGGTCCAGTCGTAAAGTCCGCGAAGCATCGGCTCTCCTGGATGCAGGTTGCCACACGCAACGCGCTTTGATGCGCGTCTGTCTAGAAAGATTTCCCGCGCCGCACAATGGCAGGAGCTTCATGAAACAGAAAGGCGGGCTTTTGCCGCAAGCAGGGCACGGCGGCGCATTTGGCCAGTTGACGAACAGGCCTCCAACCGTATAGTCCGCGCCCATCCAGGCCTTTGGGCCTGAGCCCCTATGGCGGAATTGGTAGACGCGCTCGACTCAAAATCGAGTTCCGCAAGGAGTGCTGGTTCGATTCCGGCTAGGGGCACCATTTTTTATCTCACGCCAGTTCGCTTCGCTCACGGGCTCCGATGGGGCGGCCTGACCGGCCGACGGGCGGTCGCCCTTGCGAACCCTCCGGGTTCGAACAGTGCCTCGACAAAGACCCAGCGGCGGCTGCTGCGAATGACAGCGATAGCGCCAATCAGCGGCGGCCGGTAGCCCCGCTCTACGTGCTCTCAGGCCGCCGCACGGTGTTCTTCACGGGCAGCTTCCCACACTTCGCGGGCCGCGTCGGCGTTCATGACCGCGATCCCCAATCCCACCGCCAAATCGGGCCACGCGGAATGCCAGAGCAAGGCCGTGACGAACCCTGCGGCAATAATGGCGATGTTGGCCAAGGCGTCGTTGCGGGCCGACAGGAAGGCCGCCTTTGTGAGGCTGCCGCCACGATGCCGGTGCGCGGCCAGCATGTAGGCACAGGACAGGTTGACGGCGAGGGCGCCAAGTCCCGCCAAGGTCAAGGCGATGGGCTGCGGCGGCACCGGCACGTTGAACTTCTCCCAAGCCGTCCAGAGCGTTGCCAGACCCGGCATGAGAAGGATGAGCGCCAATGCCATCCCCACCCGCGCACGGGAGCGCACAGACCACCCAAGTGCGAGCAGGATAAGGAGGTTCACGGAAGCATCTTCAAGAAAGTCGATGCTGTCGGCGAACAGGGACACTGATCCAATGGCGAGCGCCACAGCGAACTCGATCCCGAAATAGGCAAGATTGAGAAGCGCGACGATGAGGACGATGCGGCGAAGGTTCATCTTCTGGCAGTATCCGAAACCAGTGTGTGGAGCTACAGCTTCGCGGTTTCCAAGGAAAGCCCCTGCTCGTTCCGGGTCCCGGCCGATGGGCGGTTGCCCTTGCGACCTTTTGCGTTCGAGCCGCGCCTCGAACACGGACTTAGCGCATATTCCCCGTATGGCCTTGGGAATACCGTCCCGGTTGCGGCCACACCGTCAGGCCGTGCGGCTCTGAGCCAACCCGAAACTTGGTCACCGCGCCCGATGTCGTGTCGATCATGTAGGCGGCACTGTCGAAGCGGCCGGACAGCCATAGTTGTTTGCCGTCGGCGCTGACATTGCCCATGTCGGGGCTGCCGCCGCCGGGGATCGGCCATTGCGTGACGACCGCGCGGGTGGCGAAGTCGATCACCGTCACGCTGCCCGGTCCCTTTGCCTGGCCCTGCTCCATCTTGTGCGAGCCCCGGTTCGAGACATAGAGCCGCTTGCCGTCGCGGCTGACGACGAAGCCATGGGCGCCGATGCCGGTCGGGATGAAGCCGATCTCCTTGAAACTGTCGCCATCGACGAGGAACACGCCGTCATTCATCATGTCGGCGACGTAAAAAACCTTGCCGTCGGGCGAGAGGCGGATGTCCTGCGGCATGCCCATTTTCGAGAAGTCGAGATGGCCAAGCACCTTCTGGTTCTTCAGGTCGATCTTTGCCAATCCGCCATTGCCGTATTCGCAGGTGAAGATCGCGTAGGCCCCGTCGACCGAGAATTCGGCGTGGTTGATGCCGGGGCAAGTGGGCGTCGGCAGGCTCGACATTAGCGCCATGGTGTGAGGATCGCGGAAATCGAGCCGCTCCAGGGCTTCGTCGACGACGATGGCCGCGCCCGGCATGAAATACAAATTGTAGGGATCGTCCACGGCGATCTGCGGGCCGGGCTTGCCGGTCATCGGGTCGATCGGCGTCAGGCTGCCGTTCTTGCCGGTGCCATTGTTGGCGACCCAGAGCGTCTTCAGGTCCCAGGACGGCACGACGTGCTGCGGTTTGCTGCCGACCGGGAACCTGTCGACTTCCTTGAGTGTCATGGTGTCGATCACCGTGACGCTGTTGGAGGAGCGGTTCGGCACATAGACGCGCGGCAGTGCACCCAGCGTGGCCGGGCCGAGATGGCTGGCGGCGGTGTGGCTGTAGATGTTGATGGACGGCGCGGGCTCGCTGCAATCCTCGGGACAGCTATCGGCCCAGGCGCGGACAGGCAGCAGCGCAAGCAGCAAAAAGGCCGCACGGGGACCGGCGTGACGCAAAAAGGTTCTGATCATCAGGATGGCTTGTCGTGAAGGCCGGCCGAAATTGCCGCGCCGACCCATAGCTGGTGTCTTGCCGTTGATCCAGGGGCTTTTCTCAGGCTCCCCGCGCGGTTGGCGCAGTCATTGGTGACCTGTATCGCGAGCACAAGCGGCTCGATAGCAACCAAGATCAAAATCCGTTTCGGTCAATATCAGCCTGCTTTGGCGCGTCGGATGCCTTGACCGCGCTACAGCGCCGCCATCGAAGCGGCCGGACAGTCAAAGCTGTCTGCCGTCTGCACTGAGATTGCCCACGTCCGGACTGCCGCCGAAGCGCTCAATTTCGCTCGCAATATTGCATGGCTTCCATCATTACCTCACGTTGCGAACGTCCTCGGATCTCCTCGTCCACCTTGCACACAGGTTGACACACTGCCTGCTAATGACCGCATAAGTTGTTGCTCAGGAGCAACATCGAGAACGCCATGTCGCCGAGCTGGGCCTGGATTCGGGAGGAAAACCGCTATTGACGATTGACTCAACCTTGGGCCGCCGATCACCTTTACGCAGGGAAATGGTGGTGGAGGGCGTGATGGACTCAACTTGCAAAGCTTCTCACGAGAGCCGATTTGGCTGCGTAGTGGCCTCGCTGTCAGTGTTTTTTCTCATTCTCATGCTTTCTTCGGTAGCGCCAGCTTCGGCACAGGTCGTCTTCGGTGGTGACGCGGGAGATCCAGAGAACACGATCTGCAGCTTTGCCGGCGTGATCGGCACCACAATAAACGACGATTGTTCGGACTCCGACGATTATTTTGTGCCCGCACCGGGTATCACTATTGGCCCCAACGGCAGCCAAATTAATTTCGACGCGGCGACGGGTGCGGCGACCTTCGGTGGAGCGGTTGATATGGGTGGCAACATCGTAACGAACGTCGGCACCCCGACGGCAGGAACGGATGCGGCCAACAAGGATTATGTTGACGGCGTCGTCGGCGACGCTTCAGCAAAGAACATTGAGCAGGATGGCCGACTAGACGATGTCGAAGCCAAGAACACGCAGCAAGATACTCGGCTCACCGGCGTCGAGACCAAAAACGTCCAGCAGGACACCACCCTCGCCAATCACGAGACGCGGATCACGCAGACGGAAGCGAAGGATACGGAGCAAGACGGCCGGCTTGCCGGACACGACACCATGCTCGCGTCGCTCGATACGCGTGTGACGACAAACACCAGCGATATCGCATCGCTCGACGGACGAGTCGGCGCGCTGGAGAGCGGCTTCTCTGAACTAGGGACGGAGATTTCCGAGAATCGCACCGAGGCCCGTCAGGGCATCGCAGCGGCAATAGCAATGACAACTGCCCCAATGCCGTCCGTTCCGGGCCGCACGAGCTGGGCCGGCAATGTCGGTTATTTCAAGGGTGAAACGGCGTTCGGTGGCTCGCTCGCTCATCGCCTCGACTTCGATGAACCTTTCGCGTTCACCGCGGGTTATGCCTATGGCGGTGGAACCAGCCATGGTTTCCGCCTCGGTCTAGCCGGCGAGTTTTAGCGCCTGCCTGCAAGCGCCGAGGATGGAGCAAGAGCCGGCGGCCTTGGCCGGAGGGTGTGAAAAATGCGCCGATTGACGTGGCTGGCCTTGGTCATGGCCGTCTGCTGCCTGCAAGTGCTTCCCGCCCACGCACAGGCTAAGAAGGATGGTCGTTCGGCGTCCAAGGTGTCCGACGCCCCAAAACCGGCGGACATCGACCACAATGGCGTCCTGATCTTGGTCAGGTCCACATTGCTGGCACTCGACCATGCAAACAGGACCGGAAATTATTCCGTGCTGCGTGAGCTTGGCGCCCCGGACTTTCAAGCCAACAACCCTGCTCGGCTGGGTGAGATTTTCGCGAAGCAGCGCAACGAAGGGCTTGATCTCAGCGGTGTAGCCGTGCTCGAGCCGCAATTGACGTTGATGCCGCAAATCGAATCCAACGGCATGCTGCATATGGCAGGGTTTTTTCCCTCTGCCGCGATGCAGCTAAACTTCGAACTTGTTTTCGCTCCTATCGACCGGCAGTGGAAGATTTCTGCCATGTTGGTCAAAGTCGGCACCAGCGCTCCCAAGGCGCCCGATAGCCCCCCAATTCCAGCCCCCCTCCCGCCGGTCCAAAAACCGGAACCGCCAGCTGCCGCGATTACTACAAAGTCTCAGATCAAGAAGCCCGGTCGCGCTCCGCCACTATAACAACGCGCAGGCCATCGGCTCTATCGCCGTCCCAGCAAACTCTTCACGCGATTGCGCAGCAGGCGGGCCATGTTGCGGGTTTCGCGGTAGAGATGCAGCTGCGAGGCGGCCTGGCGGGCGAGGCGGTCGGCATCCGGCGTCAGCCCGATCACCAGCGAGCCCATCGGCTTGCGCTCGCTCCACAGCCGGCTCATCACCGGATGGTCGGGCACGGCGCAGGAATCGGTCATCATAATGTTGGGGTCGTCGAGATGCTGCCTGGTCACCTTGATCATCAACAGCGTGCCCGGCGAATAGGTCGCCAGCGTCTCGTCATAGGCGGTCTTCCAGGTGTAGGCGACGCCGGCCTCGACGAAGACGACCAGGCAGGCGATCGTGCGGCCGTCCAGCGTCAGCGAATGGATGCGGCACATGTCGTGCTCGGCCAGCCGGTGCACGGCTTCGCGGGCAAAGGCGGCGCGGTAGCGGTCGATGGCCATGGCGGTGCGCTCGCGGCCCTTCCAGCCGGCGGCTTCCAGCGTCAAAAAACTTTCGATGGCGTGGCGGATTTCGTCCGGTCCCCGCGCCACGACATGTTCCAGCCTGCCGAGATCCCCCAGGCGCCGCTTTAGGCGGCGGAATTCGCGGTAGTGGTGCGCGCGCAGCGATGCCTTCAGATACGCCTCGCCGTCGAGCGTACTTTCGAGCACCGGCCGGTCCGCCTTGCCGGTGGTGACCATCGTCAGGCCGCGCGTCTCGGCAACGGTGGCCAGCACGCTGGCCAATGGGCCGTCGAGGCGCATGTCGGGCAGCACGAAGACCTTCGGCAGCTTGAGATGCGGCCGCGACAGCATGCCGAAGAAATCCTCGACGACGCCGATCGGGTCGTCGTGGTCGACCAGCGGTGTGCCGATCGGGCCGAACGGGCTCGACCAGGTGCGCATCACCGGAACGCCGAGCGGCACGGCCGGCCTTTCGACCGAGAACGGCACCAGCAGGCGCAGCCGGTTGCGGTATTCGTCGCCGTCGCGGATCACCGCCAGCTTGACCTCGCGATCTTCCAGCCGGGGCATGGCCGGCGCAAGAAAGCGCGGGTTGAAGAAGACGTTGGGCTCGATCGTGCGGGTGCACAGAAAGTCGAGTTCCTCGACCAGCTCGAAGCCGGCCGAAGCCGGATAGATCGCCAGCTTGCGCAGCGGCCGGTTGCTGGCGAGGATCTCGAGATGCGCCGGATCGGCGTCGCGCGCCAGGCCGGCAAGGCCGGACACCATGGCGCCGGCCGGACCGCCGCTGGTTTCCTCGATCAGCGGGATGGCGGCCATCAGGCATCTCCCTTGGCGGCGGGCACGAAGATCAGCATGACGATGCCGAGCTTGCGCCAGACGGTGAAGGACAGGGCGCTGGCCTCGAAGACCATGGCGAGGCTGGTGGCGATCGCCGCCCCCCACAGGCCGAAGAACGGGATCAGCACCACGTTGAGACCGATGTTGAAGGCCAGCGTCATGGCATAGACGGCGGCGCAGATGTTCTGGTTGCCGCTCATCGTCAGAAGGCTTTCGCACGGGCCGACGGCGGCGCGCGCCACGACGCCGAACACCAGCAGGAACAACAGCGGATAGCCGGCGGTGAATTCCGGGCCGAACAGAACCAGCATCGGTTCGCCGAGCGCCAGCACCAGCAGCGCCATCAACAGCGACGGCCAGAACGTCCACGACACGGTCTCGCGGGCGAAGGCGGCGAGCTTTTCCGGTTCGCCATGGGTGAACTGCGCATAACGCTGGGCAACGCCGGCCTTGACGGAGAAATAGACGAAATGCACCAGCGCCAGCGTTTTGACGGTGGCGAAATAGACGGCGACGTCATTGGGCTGGAGATAGGCGCCGACCATCAGCACGTCGGCGTTGGTGAGCAGGAAGAAGAAGCTTTCGACCAGGAAGATCGGCAGCGAGACGATGAACCACTCGGCGAAATGCACCTTCATCGGCCCGGACGGGATATTCCTGCCCATGCGCGTGGTCACGCCGATGAGCTGGCCGAGCGTGGTGGCGTAGGTGGCGGCGATCGAGGCGAAGATCGCTGTCCTGGCGTCGGGCGCATAGCCCATTGCCAGCATCAGCGCCATCAGCGCCAGGATCAGCACCGGCCGCACCAGATAGGTCGGCGACAACGCAAACAACGCCCAGGAATTGGCGCGTGACTGGCCTTGCAGCAGATCGCCCATGGCGATCATCGGCAGGCAGAACAGGCCGAGGATGAAGGGCATTACATAGTAGCTCTCGATCCAGTTCGCGCACAGCCAGACGCCCAGTGCGCCAAGCCCGGCGATAGCGGTCGAGGCAATCAGCACGAACAGGCGGCTGGCGACCACGATGCCGCGCAGTTCGGCGAGCATGTTGCGTTCGCGGTATTCGGGGATGAAGCGGATCACCGAAGTGTGGAAGCCGAGGCAGGCGAGGTTGCCGACGATGACCATCGTCACCCAGACGAGGACGAAGATTCCGTATTCGAACGAGCCCATCCAGCGCGCCATCAGCACCTGGCTGATGAAGGCGATGACGGCGCTGACGATGCGGATGGCAAAGGCAATCAGCGACATGCGCCCGGCTTCGCCGCGCTCGTCGGCGGTGAACAGCACCGCATCGATCCGGCCAAGCAGCGGCCCCATGCGCAACGCCAAGCGCTGCGGCAAGAACCGCCCGGCCGTCGTCGCCGCGGAAAAGCGCACCCCGATGTCTCTCCGTTTTCCGCCTGTTTCCAAGCTTTCGATGTATCCGAAACACCTTAAGAAAGGGTGGGCAGGTGCGGGTGCGCCGAGGGGCCAAGGACGGCCGCGTGTGCAAGGTGCGTCATCGTATGCCGGGGCATAATAAAAGGCGAGCGAACGCCGGGGAAGACTGGGGAGCCGGTCGGCGTTTCGCTCGCCCCTCCCCCGCCAAGGGGGATGGCCAGGCACCGCATGTCCGGTGCCCGAGGTGTCACATGTGAGGCGTTACATCCCCTTCATGGCGTCGCACGACACGTTCGGGTTCATGTCGGCAAAGGCGCCCGTCGGGTTCTGTTTCCATGCCCAGACGTGCAGTTCGTAGAACGGGCCGAGGCCGTAGCGATTGGGGGCGCTGTTGAAGTTGAACAGCTGGCCTTCGAGCGAGGCCGGGCCCTTCGAGGTGATGTATTCGACCGCTATCAGCTTCAGGCCGCCGTCGGCCATCGGCTCGTACATCACCGCCTCGGGCTTGGCGACATCGACGGCATCGTCCTTGAGATAGGCGCCGTTGACATAGTGGATGCCCATGGCGCCGCCGGTGATGCCGCTGGCGCAAGGGATGGGGGCATAGCCTTCGGCGGTGGCGGCTGCCACATTCTCGAAGCGGCTGTTGGCTGCGCGCACCTTTTCGGCCAACGGGTTGGCGTCGTGCGCCTGGGCGGCCGCACCCGCCGCGATCGAGATGGCGGCGAAAGCCGCGAAGCGTGTCGTCCAAAGAGTTATGGTCATGGTCTTCCGTCCGTTTGTTGACGCTCGAGGCGACGGCGGCCGATCAGGCTGCCCGAAACGCTGCGGCGTTGGTTTAGGATTTGGTTTGTCCGTCCCGGTTCATGCGATGCGGCTTCCGTTGCCGGGCTTTGGCCGCAGCCATTAAAAACCGTGCAAAATCAACGATCCCAAAAGTAATATTGCCAATATTCCTGCGGGACGTCCCGCTCCGATAGCCCGATGTCGCGCCTCAGATAGCCGCCTTCCGGGGGCAAGCGCCGCCTTTCAGACAGATACGCAGGCAGCTTCGACGCGAACCGCCATAGACGGCCGAGCACGGAGGTTGGCCGGCCGGTCTTTCCCAGGACAGGCCCGATTCCACCGAGCGGCAGGCCATCAGGCAGTTCGCCACGGCCGCGAAGGACAGTTTGATGCTCATCATCGTGGCGACCGAACGCAGGATCAGAGGTAAAAGTAAGGGTCAAGAACCCGCACCTCCGTGATCTTGTCGACCGGCAGCGAGTTTTTCTGAGCGGTGCTGCGGATAGCTTCGGGCGTCGGCGCGTCGTAGATGCAGAAGCTGTGCTTCTTGTCGGGCGTGACGAAGGACTGGATCCAGGTGACGCCCTTTTCGGCATTGCGCATGACGACCCCGCCGACCGCAGTGGCGCCGATGTCGGTCATCGGAATGTTGAGGCCGTCCGGAAATGTGCGTTCAATCAGATAGCGAGGCATGGAAGACTTCCTTTTCCATTGGTTCACGCTCGATCGGAGCGCGGCTGGACGTTGACCACGCCGGCCCGGCCCGCGCATCGGAACGATTCCCCATATTGGACGGGACGATTCCCTATATTGGCGTCGTTCTTTGTGGAAAGAGGCACGGCAATGTGTGCAAAGTCACATTGCGTCGCTTTCTTCACGGGCTAATCGTGAGCGGCCCGCCATGGTGGGAAAACTCCGATCCTGTGAGACGATGACAATGATGCTTCTGGAACGGCAGACGCAGCTGCAGCAGCTCGAGACACTGCTTGGCGATGCAATAGGCGGCCATGGCCGAGTCGCGGTGCTGGCGGGGGAGGCCGGCGCCGGCAAGACGGCGATTGTCGAGGCGTTCGCGGCCCGTGTCGGGCAGAGCGCGGCAATGTTGCGCAGCGCTTGCGAGGATCTGTCGATCCCCGATCCGCTGGGGCCGCTTTACGATCTGGCCCGTGAGGCGCAATGGGCGCTGCCGCGCGCAATCGACGCCCGGCATGGGCAGAGACTGCCGCTGTTTTCCGATGCGCTCGACGCCTTTGCGGCCAAGGGACCGAGCCTGCTGGTGATCGAAGACCTGCACTGGGCCGATGATGCCACGCTCGATTTCGTGCGCTTCCTCGGCCGGCGTATCGTCAACACCCACATCCTGCTGTTGCTGACGGCCCGCACCGACCGCAGCGAAGGACAGATGCGGGTGCGCCGCGCCCTGGGCGAAATCCCGGCCGGCAGCGTGGCGCGCATCGACGTGCCGCTGCTCAGCGAGGCGGCCGTGCTGTCGCTCGCCGATGCGGCCGGCCGCGATGGCGACGCCATCTACCGGGCGACCGCAGGCAATGCCTTCTTCGTCACCGAATTGTTGTGCGCCGAAAACGAAATGGCGCTGCCGGCAAGCGTGCGCGACGCGGTGCTGGCGCGGGCCGAGCGGCTGTCGGTTGGCGCCCGGGCCATGCTCGACGCGGTGTCGGTGTTTCCGCGCCGCGCCGACGCCTGGGCCTTGCAAGGCCTGTGCGGCGTCGCCAGCGCCGGCCAGTTGGCCGAGTGTGTCGCCAACGGCCTGCTTGACGATCTGGGCGACGGCTACGCCTTCCGCCACGACATCGCGCGACGCGCCATCGAAATGATGCTGACGACGTCGCACAGGCGGCAGTTCAACCAGCGTGCGCTGGCGGCACTGCTCGAAAATGGCGACGTCTCCACAGGCCGCCTGGTGCATCATGCGGTCGAGGCGCACAATCTGGCGGCGGTGCGCGAACTTGCGCCAATCGCCGCGCGCGAGGCGTCGCGCGTCGGCGCCCATCGCGATGCCGCCGGCTATTACGAGATCGCCTTGCAGCAGGCCGACAGCCTGCCGGTGATCGAGCGCGCCGCGCTCTACGAAAGTCATGCCTTCGAGTGCCATCTCATCGGCAAGATCGATGATGCGCTTGCAGCGCAGGGACAGGCGCGCCGGTTGCATCAGGCAGACGGCAACAGGCTGAAGGAGGGCGACAGCCTGAGATGGCTCTCCCGGCTGAGCGAAATGGGCGATGACCGCGAGGCGGCGGCCGCCTTCGGCGCCGAGGCTGTGGCGATGCTGGAAGCGGCTCCCGCCGGTCCCGAACTCGCCATGGCCTATTCGAACCTCTCACATCTGGCGATGCTGTCGGAGAGGGTGGAAGACACGCTGTTCTATGGCGAGAAGGCAGCGGCGCTGGCTGCGCGCATGAACCGTCCCGACATCGCCTCGCATGCCCTCAACAATGTCGGCTGCGTCGAGCAGTGGCTCAATCCGGATGCGGGACGCCTGCGCCTCGACCAAAGCCTTGAAATTGCGCTCCAGGGCAATTTCCAGGAGCATGCCGCGCGCGCCTTCACCAACCGCGCCTGTTTCGAGATCACCCAGATGAGCTACGACGCGGCACGTCCGGTGCTCGAGAGCGGCATCCACTATTGCACCGAGAACGACCTCGGCACCTGGCGCGACTATCTCAGGGGCATGCTGGCCGATGTGCAGCTGCGTCAGGGCCAATGGGATGAGGCCGCCGCGACGGCAAGCGATGTCATCGACAATGAGCGGACAACCACCGTGGGCCGGTTTCCGGCGCTGCTGGCACTGGCGAAACTGCGCCTGAGGCGCGGCGATCCCTCGGCCGAGCCGCTGTTCGCCGAAATGGCGCGTCTGGTCGGAAGCGGCGGCGACCTGCAGATGCTGAGCTCTTACGCGGCGCTGATGGCGGAGCAGGCATGGCTGGGCCTGGCCGACAGGCAAGAGGCGCTGGCGCTGATCACCCGCGCCGAAACGCCGGTGCGCTCGCGTGCCCATGTCGGTGAGCTGGCTCTGTGGCGAACATTGCTCTCTCCCGATATGCCGGCCGGCGACACCGCCGAGATGGCGACACCATACCGGCTGCTCCTGACCGGCGACTGGCGTTCGGCTTCGGCACTCTGGTCCGAATTGAATGCGCCATACGAGCGCGGACTGGCGCTCATCCTCGGCGACGACGAGGGGCAGCGGCTGGCATTGGATATTTTCGACGGCCTGGGGGCAAGGCCGGCAGCCCAGCGCCTGCGCGATATCATGCGCAAGAACGGCGTTGGCGGCATCGCCCGCGGCCCGCGCCGCTCGACGCGCGCCAACCTCGCCGGCCTCACCTTGCGCCAGATGCAGGTGCTGCAGCTGATCGAACGCGGCCTCTCCAACAAGCGGATCGCCGAGCAATTGACGATTTCGCCAAAGACGGTCGATCACCATGTCTCGGCGGTGCTGGGCAAGCTGGATGCGGTGTCGCGCGGCGAGGCGACAGCGACCGCGCGCGATTCGGGGTTGTTGTGAGGTTTTGACGAGGGTTGGACCGAGAGGTCGCGATCCTTCGCACCCCCCTCTGTCCTGCCGGACATCTCCCCCTGAAGGGGGGAGATTGGCTGTCACTGTGGCTTTCGCCAATTGTCGAAATTGAAAGAAGTTACGGCGCCGAAGCTGCTGATCTCCCCCCTTGAGGGGGAGATGGCCGGCAGGCCAGAGGGGGGTGCTGTCCCGCCGACCTAGCCTTCGAAATCAGGCAAACGCGCCGTGGCAGTGCTTGTATTTCTTGCCGGAGCCGCAGGGGCAGGCTTCGTTGCGGCCGATCTTGCCCCAGGTCGCCTGGTTGTTCGGATCGCGGTCTTCGGGAGCGACGATGGCGTTGCTCTCCTGGCGGACCAGAAGTGCGGTCTCGCCGCCCTCGAAATCGTCCTCGCCCGTGGTGCCGTCAATGTGGCTGCCGAACATTTCAGGCGCTTCGGGCGGCGGTGCTTCGGCGGCCTGGCGGACCAGTTCGACGCGCATCAATTGCGCGGTGACGGCCTGGCGCAGATTGCCGAGCAGCGCCTGGAACAGCTCGAACGCCTCGCTCTTGTATTCCTGCAGCGGATCGCGCTGGGCGTAGCCGCGGAAGCCGACGACCGAACGCAGATGGTCGAGGTTGACGATGTGCTCGCGCCACAGATGATCGAGCGTCTGCAGCACCACCGAGCGTTCGACATAGCTCATCACGTCTGGGCCGAAGCGCTCGGCGCGCTCCTTGGCGGCGGCGTCGGCGGCCTTGGTCAGGCGCTCGCGGATGTCGTCCTCGGCAATGCCTTCTTCCTTGACCCAGTCCTCGACCGGCAGGTCGAGATTGAGGAATTCGGCGACCTCGGCCTTGAGGCCGGCGACGTTCCACTGCTCGGCATAGGCGTTTTCGGGGATGTTCTTGGTGACGATCTCCTCGATGACGCCTTCGCGCATCTCGGCGATCGTCTCGGACAGGCCTTCGCCGTCCATCAATTCGATGCGCTGCTCGAACACCACCTTGCGCTGGTCGTTCGAGACGTCGTCGTATTTCAACAGGTTCTTGCGGATGTCGAAGTTGCGCGCTTCGACCTTCTTCTGCGCCTTTTCCAGCGCCTTGTTGATCCACGGATGGATGATGGCCTCGTCTTCCTTGAGGCCAAGCTTCTGCAGCATGCCGTCCATGCGCTCGGAGCCGAAGATGCGCATCAGATCGTCCTGCAGCGACAGGAAGAATTTCGAACGGCCGGGGTCGCCCTGGCGGCCGGAGCGGCCGCGGAGCTGGTTGTCGATGCGGCGCGATTCATGGCGCTCGGTAGCGAGCACGTAGAGGCCGCCGGCGGCTAGCGCCTTTTCCTTCAGGCGCTCGACATCGGCAATGATTTCCTTTTCGCGCGCCTCTCGCTCGGGACCAGCAGGCATGTCGCCCAGTTCGTCCTCGATGCGCATCTCGGCGTTGCCGCCGAGCTTGATGTCGGTGCCGCGTCCCGCCATGTTGGTGGCGATGGTGATGGCGCCGGGTTTGCCGGCCTGGGCGACGATGGCGGCCTCGCGCTCGTGGTGGCGGGCGTTCAACACCTCGAAATCCTTGAACCCTTCCTTGCGCAGGCGCTCGGCCAGCTGCTCGGATTTTTCAATGGAGGTGGTGCCGACCAGCGTCGGCTGGCCCTTGGCGCGCGCTTCCTTGATCTCCTTGACGATCGCCTTGTACTTCTCCTCGACCGTCCGGTAGACCTCGTCGTCCTCGTCCTTGCGGATGACCGGCAGATTGGTCGGGATCTCGGTGACTTCGAGGCCGTAAATGTTGCCGAACTCCTCGGCCTCGGTCAGCGCCGTGCCGGTCATGCCGGACAGCTTCTTGTAGAGGCGGAAATAGTTCTGGAAGGTGACGGATGCCAGCGTCTGGTTTTCCGGCTGGATCGCCACATGCTCCTTGGCTTCGAGCGCCTGGTGCAGGCCTTCCGAATAGCGGCGCCCCGGCATCATGCGGCCGGTGAATTCGTCGATGATGACGATCTCGTCGTTGCGGACGATGTAGTCCTTGTCCTTCTGGAACAGCCGGTGCGCCTTCAGCGCGTTGTTGACGTGGTGGACGATGGCGACGTTCTCGACGTCATAGAGCGACTCGCCCTTGAGCAGGCCGGCCGCGCGCAGCAGGTTTTCCAGCTTCTCGGTGCCTTCTTCGGTGAAGATCGAGGTCTTCTGCTTCTCGTCGATCTCGTAGTCGGCCGGGCCGAGCTGCAGCATGAAGGCATCGATGGTGTTGTACATTTCCGAACGGTCCTCGAGCGGACCAGAAATGATCAGCGGCGTGCGCGCCTCGTCGACCAGGATGGAATCGACTTCGTCGACGATCGCGTAATTGTGGCCGCGCTGCACCATCTGCGCGCGCTCATACTTCATGTTGTCGCGCAGATAGTCGAAGCCGAGCTCGTTGTTGGTGGCATAGGTAACATCGGACGCGTAGGCGACGCGGCGTTCCTCGTCGGACAGGCCATGGACGATGACGCCGACCGAGAGGCCGAGGAATTTGTAGACGCGGCCCATCCATTCGGAGTCGCGGGTGGCGAGATAGTCGTTGACGGTGACGACATGGACGCCCTTGCCGGCAAGCGCGTTGAGATAAACGGGCAGGGTGGCGACCAGGGTCTTGCCCTCGCCGGTACGCATTTCGGCGATGCCGCCATTGTGCAGCACCATGCCGCCGATCAGCTGCACGTCGAAAGGGCGCATGCCGAGCACGCGGCGGGATGCCTCGCGGACGGTGGCGAAGGCCGGCACCAGCAGGTCATCGAGCGTAGCGCCGTTCGCGATATCCTGGCGGAATTTTTCCGTGCGGGCCTGAAGCTCGGCGTCGGACAGCGCCCGCATCTCGTTTTCCATGGCGTTGATCGCCTCGACACGCGGCCGGGTCGATTTTACGCGACGATCGTTGGAGGAACCGAAAACCTTACGGGCGAGACCGCCGAGACTGACCATCCGATGGTCCTTTCGATAGAATTCTCAATTTTGAGATGAGCGCCGGCCGGCCCCATCAATTCCGCGTGAAACGCGGACAAACACAAAAAGCGCCCGGAAAACGGTTCTGGACGCAAAGTCGTTGGACAGATAAGAGGGGGCTCAACTGATGTCAACGCCGCGTTAGCCCTATGGGCAGCGCCAAATTCCGCCACAATCCGGCTGATCTGCAAGCCCTACAATCCCCCTTGGAGTTAATCTTGATGTCCTTACTGTTTCGCCGTGCGTCGCTCGCCAGCCTTGGCCTGGCCTTCGGCCTGTCGGCCCTGTCGCTGTCTCCGCTGATGGCCCAGGAAGCCGCTCCCGCCCCGGCCGATGCCGCAGCAGCGCCGGCGGCAGCCCCCGTCGATCCGAACGCCGTTATCGCTACCGTCAATGGCCAGAAGCTGACCGAGGCGGACCTTGGGCTTGCCGAGGGCGAGCTGTCGCAGCAGTTCTCGCAGTTGCCACCCGAGCAGCGCCGCGCCGCCGCCCTTTCGGCAGCCATCGAAATCCGCGTCATGGCCGCCCAGGCGGTCGCTACCGGGCTCGACAAGGATCCCGAATTCCAGCGCCGCATGGCGTTCCTGCAGCAGCGCGCGCTGCATGGCGAGATGGTCGAGAAGGGCGTCGTCGACAAGGTTACCGATGCCGAGGTGCGCGCCCGCTACGACCAGGAAATCGCCAGCACGCCGCCGGTCAATGAGATTCATGCCCGTCACATCCTCGTGAAGACGAAGGAAGAGGCCGAGGCGATCATCAAGCAGCTCGATGGCGGTGCAGACTTCCAGAAGCTCGCCAACGAGCATACCAGCGATCCCTCGGGCAAGACCAATGGCGGTGATCTCGGCTGGTTCGGCCCGGGGCAGATGGTGCCGGAATTCGACAAGGCGGCAGTTGCGCTCGAAATCGGCAAATACACCAAGGAGCCGGTGCAAACGCAATTCGGCTGGCATGTCATCAAGCTCGAGGACAAGCGCACCAAACAGCCGCCGGCCTTCGACGACGTCAAGGACCAGGCCAAGCAGGCGGTGATCCGCGACAAGTATTTCGCACTGGTCAAGCAGCTGCGCGGCGCCGCAAAGGTTGAAATCCCCGACGCCAATCTGAAGAAGGCCGTCGACACGATGGAAGCCGGCAAGTAAGGCCGGCACCGAAAAAACATGCAAAGGGCGCCGTTCGGCGCCCTTTTCAATTGCGGGAGATGCCGGACATCACATAGCGGACAGTGGCACGGATTGTCGCCTCATCTTCGTCCAGCCGGTTGGTCAAAAGGTGTTTCCAGGCATAGGAAGCGATGAGGTCGGCGACCAGCGCTGCGTCGATATCGGCCGCAACCTCGCCGCGCGCCTTGGCGCGCTCGATGATCCGAGCGATGTGGGACACGCGCCCATCGGCATAGCCAGTCAGGGCCGCGGCCGCCGCTTCGTCCGACTGGGCCTCGGCGATCAGCGAGCGGAATACGCTGCCCGAGGATGTGTCGCGCCAATGCGCGAAGAGGTTCCTCAGGAAACCGACGAGGTCGTCTTCGAGACTGCCGGTATCGGGGACGTCGACACGCTTTTGCCGCTTGTAAACCTCCAGCAGCAGGGCCGCCTTGCTCGGCCACCAGCGATAGATCGTGGGTTTGCCGGCGCGCGCCCGCCGCGCCACGGCCTCTATGGAGAAGCCGGCATAGCCGGCCTCGACCAGCACCGCCTCCGCGGCCTCGAGAATGGCCTCGGCGCTGTCTGGGTTGCGCCGCGCCCCGATCGATCTGCGGGCCGGATCCTCGCCCATGTCTGTCCTCGCCAACAATGTCTGCCCTCGCCAACAATCTCGCCGGCAATATAGGTGAGCTGGCAGGCAAACGAAACGGCCCGTTTCCAGCGCTTGTAGAAGCAGGTCTCACATTCGCTTCGCGGGGATTTCAGTTCATCGCTTGCGAGGTTTCCGAGGCGATACGCCACTGGCCGTCGCTCTTCACCAGCCCAAGCGTGACTCGTGCCTTGCCGGTCATGCGCGCCGCCGATTTGTCTTTCGACATATAGTCGTAGCTCATCGCGAACACGGCTTCGGCGCGGTTCTCGCCCTGCGGCGTCACCTCGAGGCTGCCGGGCTCGAGACTGAACGACCAGGATGCAAATTGCGCGAACCAGTCCGTCTTGAGCTTGACGACGGCGTCGCTGTCATAGCGCGTGCCGAAGATGGTGGCGGAAGGCGCATAGAGCCGCTTGACGGTCTCGCCGATCGCCGCGGCATCGGGCGCAAGATAGTCGTCGCGCAGGAATTTCTCGATTGCGGTCTTGTCGTCGCCTACAGACCGTTCGAGTGCCGCAACCTTTGTTTCGGGCGCCGGGGGGACGGCGGGCTTCGGCTGTGCGACCGTTTCGCCGCCGGGCACAAACTCAAACCGTTCGAGCAGCGAACCCTGTTCCCATGGGCGCTGTCCCTCGCGGGTTTCGGAGACCACGTCGCGGCGCACCGCGATCATCATGTCGTTGATGCTCTGGCCGGGCTCGGCCATGTGCCGCAGCAGGGCGGCGGCGAACGGCGAATTGCGTCCGGTGCCGTCCATGGCGACAGCGCCTGGCGCCGTCGAGAAGGCGATGAAGGAGCCGCGCGTCGAATCGAACTGCGCCAGACCGGCAAGCGCCGTTGCCGAGCGCGTGGTGGCGGTGCGGCTCAGGCTGCGGGCAAAGGGATTGTTGCGGCAGGCATCGAGAAAGACCAGGCTGACCTTGGTCTGCTGCTCCATGATGTCGAGGACTTCGTCGATCGGCACGGCTTCGAGCTGCAGCTTGACCGGCATGTCGAGCCGGGCGTCGACCGGCACGATGTAGTTGCGCCCTTCCACCTGCAGGCCGTGGCCGGCGTAATAGAAAAGCCCGACGCCCGCACCTTCCAGCGCATCGGAAAATTCGCCGATCTTGCGCTCGAGTTCGCGCTTGCCGAGATCGTTGCCCTCGATGACTTCGAAGCCGATCGAGCGCAGCTTGCCGGCAATATCGAGCGCATCGTTGACCGGATTGGTGAGCGTGCCGGCTTCGGCATAGGTGCCATTGCCGATGACCAGCGCCACGCGCCGTTCCGGCTGCGCATCGGCGCTCAGGAGCAAAAGCCCCATAAACGCCACCGCCAAGATCACCAGCCTGCCCATGGCCGATATCATAACGCCAGAGGCCCCGGTGACGCCAACGGATTTGAAATGCAAGCTTAATCCCTGGTGGCTTGCCGACAGCGGCGGCCAAGAAAACGCCCTTGCGCCGGGCCGTGCTATCGGGCAAACCGGCCTTCGCCCAGCGTTTTTCCCTCGCCCGAGGTCTCCAATGTCCGCAACGATTTCGCCGCTCGCGCCGAAGAAATATCCCAAAATGCCTGCCATTGAGGGCGTGCGCATCGCCACCGCAGAGGCCGGGATCAAGTACAAGAACCGTACCGACCTCTTGGCCATGGTCTTCGATGCCGGCACAGCGGTTGCCGGCGTGTTCACGAAGTCGAAATGCCCCTCGGCGCCGGTCGACTTCTGCCGCGAGAACCTTGGCGCCGGCAAGGCGCGGGTGCTGGTCGTCAATTCCGGCAACGCCAACGCCTTCACCGGCAAGAAGGGCCGCGCCTCCACCCAACTGACCGGCGAGGCCGCGGCCAAGGCCGCAGGCTGCACGCCAGGCGAAGTGTTCCTCGCTTCTACCGGGGTAATCGGCGAGCCGCTCGACACCACCAAATTCAGCCATTTGCTCGCCGGACTGGTCAAGGACGGCAAGCCGGATCTGTGGACCGAGGCCGCAAAGGCCATCATGACCACCGACACCTATCCGAAAGTGGCGACAGCGACGGTCAAGCTCGGCGACACCGACGTCATCATCAATGGCATCTCCAAGGGCGCCGGCATGATCGCGCCCGATATGGCGACTATGCTGTCCTTCATCGCCACCGATGCGCCGATCGCCGCCCCCGTGCTGCAGGACTTGTTGTCGCGCGGCACGGCCAAGACCTTCAACGCCGTCACCGTCGACAGCGACACCTCGACCAGCGACACGCTGCTGTTGTTCGCCACCGGAGCCGCTGCCAAGCGCGGCGCGCCCGCCATCAGCGATCCCAAGGATGCGCGTCTCGGCGCGTTCCGCCGGGCGCTGGGCAAGGTGCTCAAATCGCTGGCGCTGCAAGTGGTGCGCGACGGCGAGGGCGCCCGCAAGCAGGTCGAAGTCACCGTTACCGGCGCCAAATCGGCGCGCTCGGCCAAGCGCATCGCGCTGTCCATCGCCAATTCGCCGCTGGTCAAGACGGCGGTTGCCGGCGAGGACGCCAATTGGGGCCGCGTCGTCATGGCCGTCGGCAAGGCCGGCGAGCCGGCCGATCGCGACCGGCTGTCGATCTGGTTCGGCGACAACCGTCTGGCGCATGAGGGCGAACGCGACCCGGGCTACTCCGAGGAAGCGACCTCGGCCTATATGAAGCGCGACGACATTCGCATCCGCGCCGATATCGGTATCGGCCGCGGCAAGGCGACGGTGTGGACCTGCGACCTCACCAAGGAATATGTCGCCATCAATGGCGATTACCGGAGCTGATGGAGTTGGCTTCCAGGCATCCGGCAAGCATGCTCGCCATCGTGCGCCGCTACGAGGCTGCGGGGTTTCGCGCCTGGCCGGCGGCGGCCGTGCATTATGACGGCACCTGGGTGGTGCGGCTGACAGCCGGCCATCCGGCCAAGCGGCTGAACTCGGTCAACCCGCTCGATCCCGGCGACACCCAGCACATTGCCGAGCGCATCGGCCGCGCCAGCCGGCGCTTCGACGCCTATGGCAGGCCGCTGACCTTCCGCATCTCGCCGCTGTCGGGGCCGGACCTAGCCAAGCATCTCGACAATGAGGGCTGGAGCACATTCGACGAATCCCTGGTGATGCGGCTGCCGCTGGCGGACGCGCAACTGGCGCCGGCCATGGACCAGATTCCGCTGAAGGATATCAGCCGCTTTCTCGGCGCGTCGCTCAAGGTCAGCGGCTCGGATGCATCGCTGCGGCCCGGTCTTTCGGAAATCATCGGCGCTATCCAACCCGAAGTCGGGCTGTTTGCGCTGGAGGAAGGGGCCGACCCTCTGGCGGTGCTGATCTGCGTCCATGACGGCGATCTTGCCGGTCTGTTCGAGATCGCCACCGCCAAGTCGGCGCGCAATCAGGGCCATGGCCGCAACCTGATCCTGTCGGCGCTGAAGTGGGCGAGGCTGCGTGGCGCTCGCGAAGCCTGGCTGCAGGTCGAGGCCGGCAATGCGCCGGCGCTGGCGCTCTATCGCTCGCTGGGCTTCGACGAAGTCTATCGCTACCACTATCGCCGGCCGCCGGGCGCATGAGCGAGATCACCGGCAAACGCCTGCTGCTGGTCGCCGCGTGCGCGCTGGTCGATACCGATGGGCGGGTGCTTCTGGCGCAGCGGCCCGAGGGCAAACAGCTTGCCGGCCTGTGGGAATTTCCCGGCGGCAAGGTAGAGCCAGGCGAGACGCCGGAACAATGCCTGATCCGCGAACTGCAGGAAGAAATCGGCATCGAGACTGACATTCCTTGCCTGGCGCCGCTCACCTTCGCCAGCCATTCCTATGATGATTTCCATCTCCTGATGCCCCTGTTCGTCTGCCGCCGCTTCCGCGGCATCGCGCAGCCCAGGGAAGGGCAGGCGTTGAAATGGGTGCGGCCAAAGCAGATGCGCGACTATCCCATGCCGCCGGCCGACGCGCCGCTAATCCAGTTCCTCATCGACCTGTTGTGATACAAAGCCATTTCGCGGTCTGATCTAGCCAGCGTTAATGGAAGATTTATCTCGTCGTGAAAAATTGCGGCAAAGCGGGTTCGCGGGGAGCGATTGCATGAGCCTCGACAGGGAATGGGACTCGATCCGGCCAGATCGCAGCTTTCGCGCCGCCGGCGTCGGCTTATTGCGCGTCACGCTGTTGTTCGGCTCGGCCGCAGTGGCGCTGGCGCTGATCGCGGTCCCCGTGCTGGACAACCAGACGCGATCATCCAGCCGCGATGCTCTTGCAGGCGGTCTCGACCCGATGAGCACGGGTTCGATCGGCTCGCGGGCCACCTATACGCTGCGCAGAAGCGTGCTGCAGCCCTCACCGCGCTCAGTCTGCATCATCCGCGCCGACGGCCAACGCAGCGGCGACTGCTGACCAACAAGGTCGACACCACCTTGAGAACTTCCTCAACGCAGGCCCATTTCACAGCCTGTTAAGCTTGTGCCGTTAACCTTTCTTAACAGGTCGGCGATATGGTCGGGGATGAGAGGGATCGACGATCATGAAGCCATTGCTGCGCCGATTTTTGCAGGACGAAACAGGCGCCACGGCCATTGAATATGGCCTGATCGTTGCGGTGCTGTCGCTTGCCATCGTCGGGGGTGTCGGCAAGGCCAGCAATGCGATCCAGTTTCTGTTCAGCGACAACAACAGCAGGCTCGCAAACGCCTTCGCCAAGCATTGATCCGGAGCGCCGTCACCGCCCGCCGGGGTTTTCCAGTATCGTCTTCAGCGAGACCTTCGCCGAACCCGGTTTCAAGGGCTTTTGCTGCGAGGCATCGGGCGCCCAGCCCGACATCCAGACGATGGAAAAGCTTGCCCTGATGCGGCCATCAGCGTCCGAAAAGCGTTCGGCATAGATTTCGGCGGCACGGGTAAAAAGCTTTCGCGCTCCCGGTCGCCGGCTGCGATCAGTCAGCGCGCTGGTTTCGCCCATCGCCCTGAGATCGGCAATGAGGTCGAAGAGGGTATCGTAGCGGACGGTCACCGTTTCGACGTCGGCCACCGGCAGCGCCAGTCCGGCGCGCTGCAGCAGTGCGCCGGCGTCGCGAACATCGGTGAAGGGGATGACACGCGGGCTGGCGCCGCCACAGAGTTCGGTCTCGGCGGCGAGCAGGCTTTCGCGCAATTCGGAAAGCGTGCCGGCGCCGGCAAAGGCGCCGAGGAAAAGCCCGTCGGGCCGCAGAGCGCGGCGGATCTGCACCAGCATGCCGGGAATGTCGTTCATCGCCTGCAACGACAGAAGTGAAACGACGAGGTCGAGGCTTTCCGGCTGGAACGGCACTGTTTCCAGCGGTGCTATCAGCCCTGGCCGGCCGTCCAGAAACGCTGGATCTGCCTCGACGCGCACGATCTCCGCTGCCTTGCCGCTTGCAGCGACCACGTCCGTTGCGTCCGGCGTCTGGCAAAACAGCACCGCGGCCTTGCCGAATTTCCGCTCGACCGCGCCGAGCCGGTCGGCAAGGTCTTCCGCCGCCCGCCGCATCAGAAAATCCGCGCCGGCTACGGGGTGGGCCAGCGCCCTGCGCTTGCGCACCAGCCAAAGTTCAGTATCGATGATCGGCTGCAACGGTAGACATCCCTGTTTGTCCGTCTAGTGATATCCTGGCGCGGACGTCAAAACCACGTGGCCGATCCGGTGATGGAGATCAAGAGCCTCGCTCAAACCATGTTGAAACTGGCCATGTTGGACTGGCCGGCGCGGATGCTGTTCCCGCCGGTCTGTGCCGGCTGTCGCAGGCACGTCTCGCAACCCGGCGTTTTGTGCGGTGCCTGCTGGCCGAAACTCAGGCTGCTGGAGCGGCCATGGTGCGCGGTGATGGGCACGCCATTCACGCACGATATGGGCGAGGGATTCCTGTCGGCCGAGGCGATCGCCGATCCGCCGCCGTTCGAGCGGGCGCGGGCGGCCGTGGCCTATTCAGGTGTCGCCCGCCAGATGGTGCAAGGTCTGAAATACCAGGATCGCACCGATCTGGCGCCGTGGATGGCGCGCTGGATGCTGCGCGCCGGCGCTGAGCTAATTGCAGACGCCGATGTCGTCGTACCGGTGCCGCTGCACTGGCGGCGCTTCTTTCGCCGGCAGTTCAACCAGTCGGCGGAGTTGGCAAGGGCGGTTGCGCAGCTTAGCGGGCTGCCTTTCTCGCCCTCGGCGGTCCGGCGCGTCAAGCTCACGCGCCAGCAGGTCGGGCTGGAGCGGCAGGAGCGCGAGGCCAATGTCCGCGCCGCCTTCCGTGTGCCTGCGGAAGCCGAAATCGAGATCACTGGGCGCCGCGTGCTTCTGGTCGACGATGTCTACACCACCGGCGCCACCGTACGCTCGGTCGCCAGGGCGCTGAAGAAGGGCGGCGCCGGAGCGGTCGATGTGCTGACCTTCGCGCGTGTCCTGCCGGGGGACTTTCGGGCCGACGAGTCCGCGACTATATAAGGTCGAGGAAAGGCACGGACCGATGCTCGATGTGACGATTTACACCCGTATGATGTGCGGCTATTGCGCGGCGGCCAAGCGGCTGCTCGAACGCAAGGGCGTCGCTTACACCGAGCATGACGCTTCGTTTTCGCCGGAATTGCGCCAGGAAATGATTTCGCGGGCGCATGGCCGCTCGACCTTTCCGCAGATTTTCATCGGCGACACGCATGTCGGCGGCTCCGACGACCTCCACGAATTGGAGGCGCGGGGCCAGCTGGACAGGCTGCTTGCCAACGGCTCGACGACAAAGAGCGGTTCGTAGGGCCGCTCTATGTCTTTGTTTTTATGCAATTTCGGACGGAAAACCGGTACACACTTTTCCTGGAATTGCTCAAAGAGGACGTGACGATGGGTGTTTTCAAGGCGGCGGCGATCCAGATGCGTTCGGGCGAGAGCCCCGAGCGCAACGCGGTCGATCTCGAACGGCTGGTTCGCGAGGCGGCAGGCCTCGGTGCAACCTACATCCAGACCCCGGAAATGACCGGAGCGCTGATTCGCGACAAGGAAGCCAGGGCTGCTTCCTTCACCTCGGAAGACAAGGACATCGTCGTGGCGACCGCGCGCAAGCTCGCCAGCGAACTCGGCGTCTTCTTGCATATTGGCTCTACCGCCATCCTGCGCGCCGACGGCAAGCTCGCCAACCGGGCGCTGCTGTTTGGGCCGGATGGCGCGACGCTCGCCACCTATGACAAGATCCACATGTTCGACGTCGATCTCGACAATGGCGAAAGCTGGCGCGAATCCGCCGCCTATGAGCCGGGCACCGAAGCGGTCGTCACCGAGATCGACGGCGCCAGGCTGGGCTTTGCCGTCTGCTACGATCTACGCTTTCCGCAGCTGTTCCGCGCCGAGGCGATGGCCGGCGCCGACCTCTTGTCGGTGCCTGCCGCCTTCACCCGCCAGACCGGCGAAGCGCACTGGCATGTGCTGCTGCGAGCCCGCGCCATCGAGAACGGCGCCTATGTGGTTGCTGCAGCACAAGGTGGCCTGCATGAGGACGGCCGCGAGACCTATGGCCATTCGCTGATCGTCGACCCGTGGGGTCGCATCATCGCCGAGGCCGTCCATGCCGAGCCGGGCGTGATTATCGGCGAGATCGATACCGCACAGTCGTCGGCCGCGCGCAAAAAAATCCCCAACCTTAGGAATGCGCGCGATTTTGCCGTCAATGCCGGCACGGCTGAAGTGCCGCGGCTCAGGGGCGCGGCTTCGTGATCCGCTTTGCCCTGATCTGCGAGCACGAGCACGAATTCGAGGGCTGGTTTCGCAGCAATGACGATTTCGACACGCAGAGGAAGCGCGGCTTCGTCGATTGCCCGAGCTGCGGCTCGCACAAGGTGCAAAAGGCGCTGATGGCGCCAGCCGTCTCCACCGCGCGGAAGCAGGAAACAATTGCGCTGGCCATGGGCGAAACCCAGAAGCAGGCTTTGGCGCAACTGAAGGCGATGGCCGAGAAGGTGCGCGAGAATGCCGACTATGTCGGCGACAAGTTTGCCGAAGAAGCGCGCAAGATCCATTTCGGCGAGAGCGATGCGCGCGGCATCTATGGCGAGGCGACGTTGGACGAAGCCAAGAGCTTGGCCGAGGATGGCATCGATTTCATGCCGATCCCGAGTTTTCCCGAGGAGCGCAATTGAGCGATCAGCTGGCGCTATCGATCAATTTGCCAAGCAACTGAGCCAGTGCCCCCCGCTCCGTGCCGGTGAGCCCGGCGAGGATTTCATGCTCGTTGGCGACGTGGGCGGTCAGGGCTTCGTCGATCAAGGCCAGACCTTTTTCGGTCAGTTGCACGACAATGCCACGCCGGTCGTTGGGGTGCGGGCCGCGCAGGATCAGTCCGGCCTTCTCAAGCCGGTCGAGCCGGTTGGTCATGGCGCCGGAGGTCACCATCGTCGCCTCGTATAGAGCGGTCGGTGTCAGCGCGTAGGGCTGGCCGGAGCGGCGCAGCGTCGCCAGCACATCGAATTCGCCGGCCTGCAGTCCGAAACGGGCAAACAGCGGGGCGAGGCGCTCGCGGGCGATTAGCGACGAGGCTTCGTTCAGCCGCCCAAGCACCAGCATTGGCGACACCTCCAGGTCCGGCCGTTCCCGCTTCCATTGCTCCACCGCCTTTGCCGCGCGATCCATCTGTCTCACCGCTAAGTATCTTGACGTTAAGAATCTTTGTGGTATGCTACCTCAAGATACAGTTTCGACCCAGTGCCGCAAGTGAGTGACGGGACCATCCGATGAAATTTCTCTGGGAATCGGCGCTTGGCCTGCTGGTCGTCACCGGCGGCCTGCTCGGCCTGACCCTGCCGTTCGGCAAGCTGGCGACGGCTGCCGGCGTTCCGGCCATGGTCTGGGCCTTCGTCATCTCGTTCGGCGCCGGGGGCGTGCTGCTGTGCGCGTTGCTCGCGAACGGCGAGCGCATGCGGCTGACCCCGCACAGACTGCGCTATTTCTTCATCACCGCCGCCGTGTCCTACGCCGTGCCCAATCTGCTGATGTTTTCGGCTATCCCGCATCTCGGCGCCGGCTATACCGGCATCATGTTCACGCTGTCGCCGGTCATCACACTGGTGTTTTCGATCCTGCTTGGCGTTCGACGGCCAAATATACTCGGCAGTATCGGTATCGCCGTCGGCTTCATCGGCGCCGTCATGGTGGCGGTGACGCGCGGCGAGGCCGGCCAGCCGGCCGATTTCTTCTGGGTACTGGTCGGACTTTTGATCCCGGTCAGCCTTGCCGCCGGCAATATCTATCGCACCGTCGACTGGCCCGAAGGCACCGGTCCGATCGAACTGGCCGTCGGCAGCCACCTGGCCTCGGCGACGCTGCTGCTGATCGGCATTCTCGCGCTGTTCGGCCTCAGTGCCTTCGCCCCGCTTGGCGCCGTGCCGCTGGTTGTCGTGGCGCAGGTCGCTTCGGCCTCGGCGATGTTTGCCTTCTTCTTCCGGCTGCAGGCCGTGGGCGGTCCGGTCTATCTCAGCCAGATCGGCTATGTGGCGGCGGCCGTCGGCCTGTTTGCCGGAACCATCTTCCTCGGCGAGCACTACCAGTTGCTGACCTGGGCCGGCGCGGTGATCATCACCATCGGCGTGATCATCACCACCAAGGCGCAGAGCCAGAAGGCATAGGGTCTTTGGTTTACGCAATTCCCTAGGCAAAGCGCTATGCGCTTTTCCCGGGAAAACCGCTTCACACTTTGCTCGAACTGCTCAAGCTTAAATTTGGCTCGCGTCGAGGCGCTTCCGTAGCGCCGGCGGGGCGACGTTTCGCCAGGCCGTCCGAACGGCGCTGCGGAATGTCTGTTCGTCGCAGGCTTCGAGCATGATCGACGTCCATCCCTTTTGGCCCCAGCCGCCTGTCACGGGCCTGAAAACCGATGGCTCAGCCGCGGCCATCATCTCTTGCTGGTCGCGGTCGAGCTTGACGACAGCACGGTCGGCTTCGGGCAGCGAGACGAAGATACGGTTGCGGACGCGGAAGTCAGCCTTGCCGAAATGCGATTGCTCGACCGTTTCGGGAAGATCGAGCGCCAGCTCTCGGGCCCTCATAGTGTCCACGGCCGCCCCCTTTCGTTCAGACCGATCGTTTTTCCGCCAGCACCATATAGTTGACGTCCATGTCCTTGGAGCGTGCCCAGCGGTCGGCGAGAGGATTGTAGGTCACGCCGGTGCGGTCGATGATGGTCATGGCGGCGCTGCCGAGCGCCTTTTCAAGCTCTTCGGGCCGCACCAGCTTGCCGAACTGGTGGGTGCCGCGCGGCAGCCAGCGCAGCACATATTCGGCGCCGATGATGGCCAGGCCCAGTGCCTTCAGCGTGCGGTTGATGGTAGCCACGAACATGATGCCGCCGGGCTTGACCATCTCGCCGCACTTGCCGATGAACAGGTCGACATCGGCAACATGCTCGACAACTTCCATGTTGAGGACGACGTCGAATTTCTCGCCGGAATCGGCCAAATCCTCAGCGGTCGTAGCGCGATAATCCACCGTCACGCCGCCTTCGGCCGCGTGCAGCTTCGCCACCTCGATGTTGGTTGCCGAGGCGTCGGCGCCGACCACTTCGGCGCCAAGCCTTGCCATCGGCTCGCACAATAACCCACCGCCGCAGCCGATATCGAGGAAACGCAGGCCTTCGAACGGCCGCGCCGCCCGCGGATCGCGGCCAAAGCGCGCCGCCACCTGGTCCCGGATATAGGCAAGCCGGACCGGGTTGAATTTGTGCAGCGGACGGAATTTGCCGTTCGGGTTCCACCATTCGGCGGCAAGCGCGGAAAAGCGTTCCACTTCTCCGGCATCGATTGTCGATCGTCGGGCCTCTGGCATGGGGCGGGTCTCCTCGGACGCTAGGAAGTCGGGTGCCGGGGCAAGAAAGTCAAGGACGGTTTTTGCGACTGCTGGCTAGTCGACCTATGGCCTCGAGATCACAATTGCCGAATGTTCCATCGCAACACTTGCGGGATCGATGGCCCGCATCGCTTCGCAATCGCCGATCTCGGCCATGATGCGGCCCGCGGCGGCGAGAGCCTGCTCGCGACTTCGCCAGCGCACCACATCGACCCATCCGCCATCGTCCCGCCGCGCCAGGCAGCGGTTTACGAAACCAGGTTGCCGCGCCAGCCAGTCGGCGACCAGGTTGTTGGCGGCGGCAAAGGCCGCTTCCGCTCCAGGCTTGAGGCGAAAGGTGACGATTTCCAGGGTCTCGGTCATCTTGCGTCCAGCACGTCGCGCAATTTCGCCGCCAGCTGCTCGATGGTGAAGGGCTTGGCCAGGAAATGCACGTCATGGTCGAGCACGCCATTGTGGACGACGGCGTTCCTGGTGAAGCCGGTGGTGAAGATCACCTTCAGCTTCGGCATGCGCGCCAGCGCCTCCTCGGCGAGCTTGCGCCCATTCATCACCGGCATGACGATATCGGTGAACATGAGCGCCACACCAGGGTTGTCGCCCAGCTTTTCCAGCGCTTCCTGGCCGCTTGCGGCATGAATGACGGTGTAGCCGAGTTCGCGCATGGCATCGGTGGTGGAAGCCCGCACGCGTGGATCGTCCTCCACGACAAGGATGGTTTCGGTGACCGGCACGGCAGGATTTCCGGCTCGTTCCGAAGATATCGCGTCCTCTTCCGGGCCGAAGAAGCGCGGCAGGTAGATCCTGATCGTGGTGCCTTGGCCGGGTTCCGAGTAGATCTTGACGTGTCCGCCGGACTGTTTGACGAAGCCGAACACTTGGCTCAGCCCGAGGCCGGTGCCCTTGTCGACCGGCTTGGTGGTGAAAAATGGCTCGAAAGCCCGCTCCATGACGTCCGCCGGCATGCCGGCGCCGGTGTCGCTGACCGCAATCATTACATACTGGCCGGCTTTGACCTCGGCATGGGTGGCGGCGTAGCCCTCGTCGAGGTGGCTGTTGGCGGTCTCGATGGTCATCTTGCCGTCCTCGCCCATGGCGTCGCGCGCATTGACCGCCAGATTGAGAATGGCATTTTCGAGCTGGCTCGAATCGGCATGGGTCTTCCACAGGCCGCCAGCCAGCACGGTTTCGATGCGGATGGTTTCGCCGAGCGCCCGCCGAAGCAGGTCCGACATGCCGGCGACCAGACGATTGGCGTCTACAACCTGAGGCGCGAGCGGCTGCTGGCGCGAGAAGGCAAGCAGCCGTGACGTCAAGTTTGCGGCCCGGGTCGCCGCATCGGTCGCCGCTTCGATGAATTTCATGATGTCGTGCTCGCCCCGCGCCAGCTTGCGCTGGGCGAGGTTCATGGCGCTGATGATCACCGCCAGCATGTTGTTGAAATCGTGGGCGATACCGCCGGTCAGCTGGCCCACAGCCTCCATCTTCTGCATCTGGCGGATCTGCGATTCGGCCTTTTCACGCGTCTGAATTTCGTTGCCGAGCTCGATGTTCTTGCGCATCAGCTCTTCCTGGGCGATGGCCACTGCGCGGAACCGGCGGCGCGAAAGGCGAACCGTGTAGGCGCCAAGCAGGAAGATCGCCAGCAGCGCCGCTATCGAGCCGATTCGCAGCCAGTTTTCGACCCGGTCGGTATGAGCGTCGCGCGCGGCGATGGCTGCGCCGCCAATGCGCCGGATCGTGTCCATGCTGGCCCGGATCTGGTCCATGGCGGCCTTGCCCTGGCCGCTGCGGACCAGTTCCAGAGCTTTTGCCGCATCGCCGCGATCGTAGAGTGCAATCGTCTCAGCCAATTCGGCCTGGTTTTGTGAAAGCGCGTCCTTGACGTGGTTGATCTGCTGCACGAGTTCGTCGTCCGGCGCGGTCATGCCGTCGATGCGGGCAAGCTGGCCCGGAATGGCGTCGACCGCCTGCCGATAAGGCTGGAGGTAGGATTTCTCGCCGGTCAGGAGATAGCCGCGCTGGCTGGTCTCGGCCTCCTGAGCCATCGCAAGCAAACCGGAAAGCAATTCCTGATACTCGACCGCCTCGCGCGCGGCCTCACGATTGGCTCTCTGGGTCTCGACCAGCACGGCGCGTGTGCCGACGATCAACGCCAGCACGGCGAAGCCGATGAACAGCGGCAGCGATTGCCACCGCATGGCGCGTCGAAGGCGAACAATCATTCGATATGCCGGACCAAAAGGAGTTTCCCGCGGGCAGCATTTGGTAAGCGGCGGCGGGGCCGAACGCAATATGCCGCGATCCTGAAGCCGGCATCCGCCGCCAGCCTTGCGAAACCGTGATCATTTGGCTAAGGAGGCGCGCATTCAGCGGCCGGCTTCTGTCGAGCGCTTACTTCCCCTTTCGGTCCTGGGCCGGCTTCAGTCAAAGGCATTTCGCTTCCATGGCGCGCATCGTGATGAAATTCGGCGGAACCTCCGTCGCCGACATCGCCCGCATCCGCAATGTGGCGCGTCACGTCAAACGCGAGGTCGATGCCGGCCATGAGGTCGCTGTCGTGGTTTCGGCGATGGCGGGCAAGACCAATGAACTGGTTGGCTGGACGCGCGAAGCCTCGCCCATGCACGACGCGCGCGAGTATGACGCCGTGGTCGCCTCGGGCGAGCAGGTGACTGCCGGCCTGCTGGCGATCACACTGCAGAATATGGGCGTCCATGCCCGCTCCTGGCAGGGCTGGCAGATCCCGATCAAGACCGACAACGCGCATGGCGCGGCGCGCATCCTCGAAATTGACGGCGCGTTCCTGATCAAGCGCTTCGGCGAGGGCCAGGTGGCTGTCGTCGCCGGCTTCCAGGGCATCGGCCCGGACAACCGCATCGCCACGCTCGGCCGCGGCGGCTCCGACACAAGCGCGGTGGCCATTGCCGCGGCGGTCAAGGCCGACCGCTGCGACATCTACACCGATGTCGACGGCGTCTACACCACCGATCCGCGCATCGAGCCGAAGGCGCGGCGGCTCAACAAGATTTCGTTCGAGGAAATGCTCGAAATGGCCTCGCTCGGCGCCAAGGTCTTGCAGGTGCGCTCGGTCGAGCTTGCCATGGTGCACAGGGTGCGTACGTTCGTGCGGTCGTCCTTCGACGATCCCGATGCGCCCGGAATGGGGGATTTGCTCAATCCTCCGGGAACGCTCATTTGCGACGAGGAAGAGATCGTGGAACAGCAGGTCGTCACCGGAATTGCCTACGCCAAGGACGAAGCGCAGATTTCTCTGCGCCGCGTCGGCGACCGCCCGGGCGTTGCCGCCGGCATTTTCGGCCCGCTGGCCGAGGCCAACATCAACGTCGACATGATCGTCCAGAACATCTCAGAGGACGGCAAGTTCACCGACATGACCTTCACCGTGCCGTCCGGCGACGTGGACAAGGCGCTGGCCGTGCTGGAGCGTCTCAAGGCTTCGATCGGCTATGACGTGGTGCAGTCGGAAGCCGGCATGTCGAAGGTTTCGGTCATCGGCATCGGCATGCGCAGCCATGCCGGTGTGGCCGCCACCGCTTTCAAGGCGCTGGCCGACAAGGCGATCAACATCCGCGCCATCACCACCTCCGAGATCAAGATTTCGATACTGATCGACGGTCCCTACACGGAACTCGCGGTTCGCACTTTGCATTCCGTGTACGGTCTGGATAAGCAGTAGCGAGAGCGATTTGAGTTGTTGCGTGTGCGCCGGTGGCAGTGGAAACTGCGGCGGGCAAAATGCCCATTGGAGAAGAAGCCGCGATGCGTGATACGGCCAGTGGCCCGCGCGTTCTGCTGAAACGGCTCCGCGAGCTCATGCAGGAGCCGCTGGAGCCGCAGGAGCGGCTCGACCGGATCGTGCGCGACATCGCCTCCAACATGGTCGCCGAGGTCTGCTCGCTCTATGTGCTGCGCGCCGATTCGGTGCTCGAACTCTATGCCACCGAAGGTCTGAACCCGAACGCCGTCCATTTGGCGCAGCTGCGGCTGGGGCAGGGCCTCGTCGGCACCATTGCCGCCAGCGCGCGGCCGCTCAACCTCTCCAATGCGCAGGAACATCCGGCCTTCGCCTACCTGCCGGAGACCGGCGAAGAGATCTACAATTCCTTCCTAGGCGTGCCGGTACTAAGGGCAGGGCGCACGCTCGGCGTGCTGGTGGTGCAGAACAAGACCATGCGCCACTACCGCGACGACGAGGTCGAGGCGCTGGAAACGACCGCCATGGTGATCGCCGAGATGATCGCCACCGGCGATCTCGCGCGCCTGACCCGGCCCGGCCTCGAACTCGACCTGCGCCGTCCCGTCAGCTTTACCGGCCTGTCCTTCAACGAGGGTGTCGGCCTCGGCCATGTCGTGCTGCATGAGCCACGCATCGTCGTCACCAATCTGTTCAACGAGGACAGTGAGGAAGAGGTGCGCCGGCTGGAGACGTCGCTCGGTTCGCTCAGGCTTTCCATCGACGACATGCTGGAGCGGCGCGATGTCGCCTTCGAGGGAGAACATCGCGAGGTGCTCGAGGCGTATCGCATGTTTGCCAACGACCGCGGCTGGGTGCGCCGGCTGGAAGAGGCGATCCGCAACGGCCTGACGGCGGAAGCGGCGGTGGAAAAGGTGCAGAGCGACATGCGCGCCCGCATGCTGCACATGACCGATCCCTATTTGCGCGAGAGGATGAGCGACTTCGACGATCTCGCCAACCGGCTGCTGCGCCAGCTGATGGGGCGCGGGCCTGACGACGTCGCGGCGTCACTGCCGAAGGATGCCATCCTGGTCGCGCGCTCGATGGGCGCGGCCGAACTGCTTGATTATCCCAGGGACAAGCTGCGCGGCGTGGTGCTGGAAGACGGCGCTGCCACCAGCCATGTCGTCATCGTAGCGCGCGCCATGGGCATTCCGGTCGCCGGCCAGATGAAGGGCGCCGTTTCCATGGCGGAAAACGGCGATGCCATCATCGTCGACGGCGAGGAAGGCACCATCCATCTGCGGCCGCAGCCCGACCTCGAAGCTGCCTATGCCGAAAAAGTGCGCTTCCGGGCGCGCCGGCAGGAAGTCTACCGGGAACTGCGCAAGAAGCCGTCGGTGACCAAGGACGGCGTCCAGGTCGACCTGCTGATGAATGCGGGCCTGGCCGTCGACCTGCCGCAGCTGGCCGAGGCGGGTGCGGCCGGCATCGGCCTGTTCCGCACCGAATTGCAGTTCATGGTCGCCTCGACCTTCCCGCGCGCCGAGGCGCAGGAGCGGCTCTACCGCGACGTGCTGGACGCGGCGCGTGGCAAGCCGGTCACCTTCCGCACCATCGACATCGGCGGCGACAAGGTGCTGCCCTACTTCAAGGGCGCTGTCCAGGAAGAAAACCCTGCGCTCGGCTGGCGCGCGATCCGGCTGACGCTCGACCGGCCGGGTCTGCTCAGGACCCAGATCCGCGCTCTGCTGAAGGCCTGCGGCGGGCGCGAACTGAAGCTGATGCTGCCGATGGTGACCGAGCTCGGCGAAATCGCCCAGGCGCGCGAGATCATCGACCGCGAAGTGCGGCATCTCTCCCGCTTTGCCCACCATCTGCCGACCAGCCTCAAGGTGGGCGCCATGCTGGAAGTGCCGTCGCTGCTGTTCCAGCTCGACGAGTTGATGAAGGCGGTCGATTTCGTCTCGGTCGGCTCCAACGACCTGTTCCAGTTCGTCATGGCGGTCGATCGGGGGAACACGCAGCTCTCCGACCGCTTCGACACGCTGTCGACGCCGTTCCTGCGGGTTCTGAAGCAGATCGCCGACGCCGGGGTTCGCAACCACACGCCGGTGACGCTGTGCGGCGAGCTTGCCGGAAAACCCATTTCCGCCATGGCGCTGATCGGCCTCGGCTACCGCTCGATCTCGATGTCTCCAGCCTCGATCGGCCCGGTCAAGGCGATGTTGACCGAACTGCCACTGGAGGAATTGGAGGCTTTCTTTGCCGACAATCTGATGGCGCCAGCTCAAGGGCTGCCGATGCGGGCGCTGCTGCAGGCCTTCGCCGACGACCGCTCCATCCCGCTATAGCATTAGCCATGGTCAATCTTCCCCGCGAGCGTATGGATCAGGTCGTCAAGCGTTTCGAGATGCTCGAAGCGCAGATGTCGGCCGGCCCGGCAGCCGATGCCTATGTGAAGATGGCTTCCGAATATGCCGAGCTGCAGGACATGGTGGCCAAGGTCAGGGAACTGCGCTCAGTCGAGCGCGAGCAAGCCGACCTCGAGGCGATGCTTGCCGACAAGGGCACCGACGCAGAGATGCGGGCCCTGGCGGAGGCAGATTTGCCGGGCGTCGAAGCGCGAATCGAAGAGCTGCAGAAGGACATCCAGATCCTGCTGTTGCCCAAGGACGCGGCCGACGACAAGAACGCCATCCTTGAAATCCGCGCCGGCACCGGCGGCGATGAGGCGGCATTGTTCGCCGGCGACCTGTTTCGCATGTATGAGCGCTATGCCGCCGAACGCGGCTGGCGCTTCGAGACGGTGTCGGCCAGCGACGGCGATGCCGGCGGCTTCAAGGAAATCATCGCCACCATTTCCGGTAGGGGCGTCTTTGCCCATCTGAAATTCGAATCCGGCGTGCACCGCGTGCAGCGCGTGCCGGCGACCGAGGCCAGCGGGCGCATCCACACTTCGGCGGCGACGGTGGCCGTTCTGCCGGAAGCCGAAGAGGTCGACATCGACATCCGCGCCGAAGACATCCGCATCGACACGATGCGCGCCTCGGGTTCGGGTGGCCAGCACGTCAACACCACCGATTCGGCCGTGCGCATCACCCATTTGCCGACCGGTATCATGGTGGTGCAGGCGGAGAAGTCGCAGCATCAGAACCGGGCGAAAGCCATGCAGATTCTGCGTGCGCGGCTTTACGACCTCGAGCGCAGCAAGGCGGACGAGGAGCGCTCGGAGTCACGCAAATCGCAGGTTGGTTCGGGCGACCGTTCGGAGCGCATCCGTACCTACAATTTCCCGCAGGGCCGCCTTACCGACCATCGTATCAACCTGACGCTCTACAAGCTCGACCGGGTGATGATGGGCGAGCTCGATGAGGTCATCAATGCGCTGATTGCCGACCATCAGTCGAAGCTGCTCGCCGATATTGGCCTCGATGGCTGACATGTTGCCCGGCGCGCTCGGGCCGTTGTTGCGGGTGGCGCGGGAGCGGCTTGCCGCGGCCGGCCTTTCCGACTCGGCGCTGGATGCCAGGCTGATCGTCGAACATTTTTCCGGCACGGACCGGACGCAGGCGATCGCCGACCCGCAACGGACGGTCCATGCGGGTGCGGTTGCCGCAATCGGCGCTGCTCTGCAGCGCCGCATGGCCGGCGAACCGGTGCACCGCATCCTCGGGTTTCGCGAGTTTTACGGCCTGCGGCTGTCGCTGTCGCCGGAAACGCTGGAGCCGCGGCCGGACACCGAAACGCTGGTCGAGGCGATCCTGCCTTTTGCCGGCGCGACGGCCGAAAGGCTGGGGGAATGCCGTATCCTCGATCTCGGCACCGGTACCGGCGCGATAGCGCTGGCGCTGCTCAGCGCGGTTCCGGCCGCGACCGCCACCGGGGTCGATATTTCGCACGACGCGCTGGCAACCGCGATACGCAATGCCGAGCAACTTGGACTCGCCGGCCGGTTCGTGGGGCTGCAGTCCGACTGGTTCGAAAAAGTTTCGGGCCGATACCATGTAATTGCCGCAAACCCTCCCTATATACCGTCTGGAGACATTGGAAATCTGCAGGACGAGGTCCGCGATTTCGATCCGCACAGAGCCCTTGATGGCGGTGTGGACGGTCTTGACCCCTACAGGATCATCGCCGCCGAGGCGGCAAAGTTTCTGGAAGCACAAGGCAAGATAGCGGTCGAGATCGGCCACACGCAGCGCAATGAGGTCAAAGACATATTCGCGGCAGCCGGCTACAGGCTGGCCGGGGCATTTGTCGACCTTGGCGGAAACGACAGGGTTCTTATGTTTGAACAGGGAAAGCCTTGACGCAGTGCAAAAAAGCGCTTGGCAATGCCGGGGAATGCGGCTAGGGTCCGCCCTAACCGGATGAGACGAAGCAGGCAGTGCTCTTAGCGATTCGGTTTTCCTCGGAAATAGCTGCCTTCTTGCGCAAACGACGCCCAAGCTTCGTGCGGGAATCGTCCGGCAAGTGATGTAACCGGAACAGGATGACACGTGGCGCCAACGCAATTGATGCGGGCGAACGCCGGTGAAGAAACGAAACGGCTGGCTGCATGAGCGCCTCCGTTCGTGAAACGTTTTTCGAAAATTTCAAAATGAAGAGAGTCTTATGAGGCCACAACAGCAGAACAGGCGCATGCGCGGTCGCAACAACAATGGCGGCGGCGGTGGCAACAACAATAACAACAACAACAACCGCAAGGGCCCAAATCCCCTGACGCGCAATTACGAGAGCAACGGCCCGGACGTGAAAATCCGTGGATCGGCTCAGCAGATCGCCGAAAAATACGCCACTCTGGCCCGTGATGCGCAAAGCTCCGGCGACCGGGTTATGGCGGAAAATTACCTCCAGCACGCCGAGCACTACAACCGCATCATTGCCGCCGCACAGGCGCAGATGCCGATCCAGAATGCCCCGCAGAACCGCGACGAATTCGACGACGATGAAGATCGCGACGATTTTGACAATGCCGGCAGCGGCAATGGCGGCGAGACGCAAGCGCCGATGGCGAACCACGGCAACGGTCCGCAGCCGACGATTGAGGGCACGCCGGCCGAACTCGCATACGGCCAGGAAAACGGCCGCGAGAACAACAGTGGCCGTGACAATAATGGCCGTGACAATAATGGCCGCAACAACAACGGCCGCGACAACAATGGCCGCAACCGTGACCGCCGCCCCAATGGCGGCTATGGCCAGAACGACCAGCGTGGCGACTTTGCCCAGCGTGGCGAGCAGAACGGCCAGCGCGGCGACCAGCAGCGCTTCACCGAAACCCCGGCACAGGCGGAAACCGTTTCCGCGGTTGAGCCCGAAGCCGAGAGCGGTTTCTCCGAGTCGGCGCCGCTGTACGAAAACCTGTCGCCGGCGGCTCTTGCCGCCCGGGCCGAACTCAATGAGGCAGCCGCCGAGAGCGGCGCTGCCCGTCGCCCGCGGCGTCCGCGCCGCCCGCGCAACAATGCCGATCAGGTCGGTGACGAACAGTCTGGTGGTGGCCAGGTGGTGGATGGCGCCGGCGAGAGCGCTGCCGCTGTTGACGTGGTTGATGCGGCGCCGGCCGAAAGCCCTGCCGGCGACCCGTTCGCCGTCGACGCCAACAACTGACCCACAAGACATAAGTCGATGAAACGGCGGAGAGAAATCTCCGCCGTTTTCGTTTGCTCGGCCATGCAATATCATCAGCCGGACGTCTTGAGCGGCAATGGCTTGCGCCCCATATCTGGCGTGAACTGGACCCGGCTCGGATGAGCGGGTCCGTCACCGCAATCTGATCCGGTGCCGCAAAGCGGGCCGGTGATGGAAGGAGACAGATATGAACCTCGAGAAATACTCCGAGCGCGTCCGCGGATTCATTCAGTCCGCCCAGACCATGGCGCTCTCGCGCAATCACCAGCAATTCACTCCCGAACATATGCTGAAGGTCCTCGTCGATGACGATGAGGGGCTGGCCGCCTCGCTGATCGAGCGCGCCGGCGGCAACGTGCGCGACGTCAAGCTTGGCGTCGAGACCGCCCTTGAGGCCATGCCGAAGGTGGAAGGCGGCAACGGCCAGCTTTATCTGGCGCAGCCGCTGGCCAAGGTGTTTTCGACCGCCGAGGAATTGGCCAAGAAAGCCGGCGACAGTTTTGTCACGGTCGAGCGGCTGCTGCAGGCGCTGGCGATGGAGAAGTCGGCCAAGACGGCCGATATCCTGTCCAAGGCCGGCGTCACAGCGCAGGCGCTGAACCAGGTGATCAACGACGTCCGCAAGGGCCGTACCGCCGATTCGGCGAGCGCCGAGCAGGGCTATGACGCGCTGAAGAAATACGCGCGCGACCTCACCGCCGATGCCCGCGCCGGCAAGCTCGACCCTGTGATTGGCCGTGACGACGAGATCCGCCGCACCATCCAGGTGCTGTCGCGGCGTACCAAGAACAACCCGGTGCTGATCGGCGAGCCGGGCGTCGGCAAAACGGCGATCGCCGAAGGTCTGGCGCTGCGCATCGTCAATGGCGACGTGCCCGAATCGCTGAAGGACAAGCAGTTGATGGCGCTCGACATGGGCGCGCTGATTGCCGGCGCCAAATATCGCGGCGAGTTCGAGGAGCGGCTGAAGGCCGTGCTCAACGAAGTCACCTCGGCGGCCGGCGGCATCATCCTGTTCATCGACGAGATGCACACGCTGGTCGGCGCCGGCAAGGCCGATGGCGCCATGGACGCTTCGAACCTGTTGAAGCCGGCGCTGGCGCGCGGCGAACTGCACTGCGTCGGCGCGACCACGCTCGATGAATACAGGAAGCATGTCGAGAAGGACGCGGCCCTTGCCCGCCGGTTCCAGCCGGTCTTCGTCAACGAGCCATCGGTGGAAGACACCGTGTCGATCCTGCGTGGCCTGAAGGAGAAGTACGAGCAGCACCACAAGGTGCGCATCTCGGATTCGGCGCTGGTCGCGGCGGCGACCTTGTCCAACCGCTACATCGCCGACCGTTTCCTGCCGGACAAGGCGATCGACCTTGTCGACGAAGCCGCGTCGCGGCTGAGGATGCAGGTCGATTCCAAGCCCGAGGCGCTGGACGAAATCGATCGCCGCATCATGCAGCTCAAGATCGAGCGCGAGGCACTGAAGGTCGAGAAGGACGAGGCGTCAAAGGACCGGCTCGCGCGTCTCGAAAAGGAACTCGTCGGCCTCGAGGAGGAATCGACCGAGATCACCGCCAAATGGCAGTCGGAGAAGCAGAAGCTTGGCCTCGCCGCTGACCTCAAGAAGCAGCTCGACGCGGCCCGCAACGACCTCGCCATTGCCCAGCGCAAGGGTGAATTCCAGCGCGCCGGCGAGCTTGCCTATGGCAAGATCCCGGAACTGGAAAAGAAGCTGAAGGAAGCCGAAGCCCAGGACGGCAAGGCCGGCATGGTCGAAGAGGTGGTCACGCCCGACCACGTCGCCCATATCGTGTCGCGCTGGACCGGCATTCCGGTCGACAAGATGCTGCAGGGCGAGCGCGACAAGCTGCTGCGCATGGAAGACGAGATCGGCAAGCGAGTCGTCGGCCAGGGCGAAGCGGTGCAGGCGGTGTCCAAGGCCGTGCGTCGTGCCCGGGCCGGGCTGCAGGATCCGAACCGGCCGATCGGCTCGTTCATGTTCCTCGGACCGACCGGCGTCGGCAAGACCGAACTGACCAAGGCGCTGGCCAATTTCCTGTTCGACGACGAGAGCGCCATGGTGCGCATCGACATGTCGGAATACATGGAGAAGCACTCGGTCGCCCGGCTGATCGGAGCGCCTCCCGGTTATGTCGGCTATGAGGAAGGCGGTGCGCTGACCGAAGCGGTGCGGCGCCGGCCCTATCAGGTCGTGCTGTTCGACGAGATCGAGAAGGCGCATCCGGATGTCTTCAACGTCCTGTTGCAGGTGCTCGACGACGGGCGGCTGACCGACGGGCAGGGCCGCACGGTCGACTTTCGCAACACGCTGATCGTCATGACGTCGAACCTCGGCGCCGAATATCTGGTCAATCTCGGCGAAGAGCAGGATGTCGATGCCGTGCGCGACGAGGTTATGAGCGTGGTGAGAGCCTCGTTCAGGCCGGAGTTCCTCAACCGCGTCGACGAGGTGATCCTGTTCCACCGGCTGCGCCGGCAGGATATGGGCCGCATCGTCGAGATCCAGCTCAAGCGGCTGGAAAGCCTGCTCGTCGACCGCAAGATCACACTGTCGCTCGACCAGGAATCGATCGACTGGCTGGCGGCGAAGGGCTACGACCCGGCCTATGGCGCGCGGCCGCTGAAGCGGGTGATGCAGAAGGACCTGCAAGATCCGCTGGCGGAAAAAATCCTGCTTGGCGAGATACTCGACGGCTCGACCGTCAAGGTCACCGCCGGCTCCGACCGGTTGAATTTCCGGTCCAGGCCCACTGTGGTGCCGACCGACGCGGCAGCCTGATCCAACGCCGCGCGTCCGACCGGACGCGCGGCATTTTCTTATGAAACAACAATCCTTTGACGGGGGTGCAGATGACGCTGGACGACTACAACAGCTTCTGCGCCTCGCTGCCGCAGACGACGCACGTCGTGCAGTGGGGCGGGGCCGATGTCTGGAAAGTCGGTGGCAAGGTCTTCACCATCGCCGGCCATGACCGGGAGGGTGGCGTCTTCGTCACCTTCAAATGCTCTGAGATGGCATATGACGTGCTGAAGGATCAGCCCGGCTGCCGGCCGGCGCCCTATCTCGCCTCGCGCGGCATGAAATGGATCCAGCGTCAGACAAGCCAGAGCATGGATGATGATGCGCTGAAGGACTATCTCGGCGAAAGCCACCGCCTCGTCGTCCTCAAGCTGACGAAGCAGACGCGCAAGGAATTGGGCCTGTAGCAACCAGTAATCCGCCATCTTCATGCCCGGTTCATGTTGGAAAGCTTATGTTGTGGTTTGCTGGCGAAGGGGTTTGCCTGCAGGCTTTTGACGATCAGGGCGTTCCTTGCGCATCCAAACGGTGGCGAGAACGTTCTGGTGGGAACACTGCCGGGCGGCGGCAATTACGCATGACCCCGAAAATCGAAATTCGATTTTCGGAAAGGATCATGCGCAGACATGAAGTGTTACAACGTCCTTTGCGCGTCCAAACGGACGCGCGGCGCTGTAAGTACCGGAGAGTTTGACCACCATGTTCCGCACGATCCTTGCCTTTTCGGTGCTCGCCGCCGGGCTGCTCACGTCCAGCGCCATGGCATCGCCGACTGTGGACAACGCACTGCCGGCCGTCCGCGCCGCCGATAGCGGCGGCATTGTGCTTGCCCAGGACGGCAATCTCGACATCTATTACGACGCCAGGGGCAACCGCGTCATCGTCGATGCCGAGACCGGCAAGGTCATTGCCATCCAGCCGCCGCAGACCAGGCTCGACCGCCGCGCGCTGCGCCGGGAAATGCGGGCACGTGAGCTTGGACGCGCACCGGTCGAAGACGACGACCGCTACTATCTCGACGATCCCGAAGACATGGCGCGTTTCCGCCGCAGGCAACTGGACGATCAGGGACGAATCCCCGGCCCGCCGGTTGATGAATACGATCCTGAAAGCGACAGATTCCTGGGGGCCGCTCCGCAGGATGATGCCAATGACAGCGACACCTATCCGGAAGCGCCGAAATCCGCTGAACCGCGGCCCCTCAAGCGCCAGCCGCTGAACGAAGCCTCTATCGATCCCGCCGAACCGGCGGCGCCCGCCGACCAGGCCGCGCTGCCGCCGAAAGCCGGTGGCAAGACCGTGGTCGATCCCTCGCTTTCACTCGGCGCACGCCAGGATGTAGCCGCCTTGCAGGTGCTGCTCGACCGCGCCGGCGCTTCACCCGGCGTCGTCGACGGGCGCTTCGGCTCCAATGTCGACAAGGCGCTTGCCGCCTATAACCAGATCACCGGCAGCAATCTGCGCTCGACCGACGCGGTCGGCATCCAGGCTGCGCTGGCGCAAACCGGTGGCGATGCTTTCGCCAATTATACGATCACGCCCGAGGACGCGGCCGGGCCTTATGTCGCCTCGATACCGGAGGATTACAGCCAGAAGGCGCAGCTCGACCGCATGGCTTACACCTCCGTCACCGAAGCCTTGGCCGAACGGTTCCACATGGACGAGAACTACCTGAAGGGGCTCAATCCCGAGGCCGACTTCAGCCGTCCCGGCACCATCATCAAGGTCGCCAATTTCGGCAGGCTGGTGGCGACGCCGGTTGCCCGCATCGTCGCCGACAAGGACAAGAAGCAGGTGTTCGCCTATGACGCCGGTGGCAAGCTGGTCGCGGCCTATCCGGCCACCATCGGTTCAGCCGACACGCCCTCGCCGACCGGCACCCATACGGTGTCGCGCGTCGCGCTCGATCCGAACTACACCTACAACCCCAGCATCAATTTCAAGCAGGGCCAGAACGACAAGATCCTGACCATCCCGCCGGGTCCGAACGGCCCGGTCGGCTCGGTGTGGATTGCGCTGGACAAGCCGACCTATGGCATTCACGGCACGCCCGATCCCTCCAAGATCGGCAAGACCGAAAGCCATGGCTGCGTGCGCCTGACCAACTGGGATGCGCGTGAACTGGCCAAGCTGGTGTCGCCGGGCGTCACCGTCGAGTTCGTCGGCGGTCCCTCGGCCGATGATGTTGCGGAGCAAGTGAGCGCTCCAGCGCAGTGATGTCGGCCAGCCCATAAGGCAGGCCGACATCTAAGCTGGATTCATGAGCGCAGGGCGCTGGCTGGTTGTTGCCGGCCCGCAACAAGTCTAAGCAGGCGCTGATGAAGTCTCCGAGTGAAGCCGCAGCCGTTCCCCTGACCAGGTCGCTTTCCAACGGTACATTTTGCCCGCAGTCGCAGCGCAAGTTCGTGCTGGTAGCGGCGATCCTGGCGTCAGCGCTCGGCTTCATCGACGGGTCGATCCTGGCCATTGCCATGCCGGCAATGCGCGTGGACCTCGGCGCCAGCCTGGCCGAGGTCCAGTGGATTTCCAACGCCTATGCGCTGACGCTGTCGGCGCTGATTCTGGCCGGCGGCGCCGCCGGCGACCGGTTTGGCCTCAGGCGCGCCTTCGTTGCCGGCATTGCGCTGTTCATCGTCGCTTCGCTGGCCTGCGCGGTGGCGCCGAATGCGCTGGTGCTCATCGCCTTTCGCGCCATTCAGGGCCTTGGTGCGGCGATCATGGTGCCGGGCAGCCTCGCCATCATCGCCAAGGCCTATCCGAAGAAGGAGCGCGGCCGGGCGATCGGCATCTGGGCCGCCGCCTCGGCGCTGACGACGGCGCTCGGTCCAGTGCTGGGTGGCTTCGTCCTGTCGGCCTTTGGCGGCGGTATCTGGCGGGCGATCTTCGCCGTCAACCTGCCGCTCGGGCTGATCTCGATCTATCTCCTGCTGGCCAAGATTCCCGCCGACGCGCCGACGGAGAAGCGAAGCCTCGATCTCGGCGGCGCCGCTCTCGCCACGCTTGCCTTCGGGGCGCTTGCCTACGGACTGACCTCGATGAGCGCCGAAGGCAGCGGGCTGATGTCGGGGCCGAGCATCGCCGCAGGCGCCGTGCTGCTTATCATCTTCATCGTCTTCGAGCTTCGGCAGCGCGAGCCGATGATCGATCTCAAGCTGTTTCGGATCGGCGCCTTCGCCGGCGCCAACCTCGCCACCTTCTTCCTGTATTTCGCGCTGTCGGCCAATCTGTTCTACCTGCCGATGCTGTTGATCGCCGGATGGGGGCTGAGCACCAAAGAGGTCGGTTTCATCTTCCTGCCGCTGTCGGCGTTGATCGCGCTGCTGTCGGGTCTCGTCGGCCAGTGGTCGGATCGCATCGGTCCGCGTTTTCCGATCGCCAGCGGCTGCCTGGTGGTCGCCATCGCCTTTGCCGGGCTGGCTTTGCTCACTCATGCCGGCATGCACAATTTCTGGACCGGTATCTTTCCGCTGATGGCGGTGATGGGGCTCGGCATGGCGCTGGTGGTGTCGCCGCTGTCGACGGCGGTCATGACCGCGGTCGAGGACAAGGATACCGGCGCCGCTTCCGGCATCAACAATGCGGTTTCGCGCATTGGCGGGCTGATTGCTGTGGCGGCGATGGGCTCGCTCGCGGCCTGGGTCTATTCGACGATGCTCGATACCAGCGTCAGGCCGGGCATTCCGGGGTTCGGAGAACCGGCATTGGCCGGCCTGGCGTCAGACCTTGATGCAACACGGCTCGCCGCCAGCGATGCGGCGTTCGCGGCCGTGTCGACAGTGACGGCCGTGCTTTGCCTCCTTGCCGCTATTATCGCCTGGGCCACCGTTTCGGGGCAAAAGCTGCCTTGGTCACGAGCCGAAGAGGAGCAGTCGACCTGATTCGGAGCCGACCCGATTCGGAATGCTCTGATGGGGCGATTATGATTCGCCGGCGTCGAGTGTGACGGCTTAAAGCGCGTCGCGCTGAAACGGATTCATACGACGCGCTTTAAGTCTTTGTTTTGACACATGTCCTTGTCCCAGAGCCGCGGCACACTTCTGGGCGACATGCATTAGCCTTCGATCTTGGCGCTCGCGACCTTCAGCGGATTGCTGTCTTCCTGCTTGAGCAGTTCATCGATGCGCTCGCGCTCGCGCTTGAAAGCGACCAGGTCGTCGCCCTTCAGCACCTTGCCGACCGGCAGACGCACGCGCATCGGGTCGACCTTGGTGCCGTTGACGATCAGCTCGTAGTGAAGATGCGGACCGGTGGAGAGGCCGGTCTGACCGAGGAAGCCGATGGTCTGGCCCTGGCGGACATGAACGCCCGGTTCGATGCCTTTGGCAAAGGCGCTCTGGTGATTGTAGGAGGTCTCGTAGCCATTGGCATGGCGGATGATGATCTGTTTGCCGTAGCCGCCGGCCCAGCCGGCCTTTTCGATGGTGCCGTTGCCGGCGGCGATGATCGGCGTTCCGATCGGCGCCGCCCAGTCGACGCCGGTATGCATGCGGACATAACCGAGGATCGGATGTCGGCGGGCGCCGAAGCCGGAGCGGAATTTCCCGGCCGGCAGGGGATTGCGCAGCAGGAACTGCTCGGCGCTCGATCCATCCTCGTCGAAATAGTCGGTCGAGCCGTCCTGCATCTGGAAGCGGTAGAAATTGCGTGTCTGGCCGCCGAAGGTCGACGAGACATAGAGCAGTTCCGATTCGTCGGAGGCCTGGTCGTCGCCGTCAGGCTGCGAGAACAGCACGTCGATGCGGTCCGATGGATTGAGCCTGGACTGGAAGTCGACGCCGGAGGCCAGGAGCTTGACCAATTGCTGGGTCAGCTTCTTCGACATGCCATAGGAATAGGCGGCGCGGTAGATGCCGTCATAGACGTTCGGCAGATTGCCGCGCACCACCACCGGTGCCGACGAATCGTCGAACGCGGTCAGCAATTCGGGGTTCGGCTCCGGTTCCTGCGCCGGCACATACTGGCCGCGGTCGTCGAGCGCGATGGTGACGATGTGCATTGTCTTGTCATAGACGCTGGTGCGAACGACCTTGGCGGCGTCGCCATGTACCTCGAGCCCGACCCGCAGCACGGTTCCGGCCTTCAGCGCCGGTGCGTTGAGCAGCTTGCCGATCGCCTCCGCCATGCCGGTGGCGTCATCGCCCGTATAGCCCGAATCAGCGAAAGCCTCGGCAATGTCGCGGTCCCTGGTGAAGGGAATGATTTCCTCGGCGAAAGCCGGGGTCTGGTCGTCGAGCGCGACGCGCGGCGCCACCGAGACGTTTTCCGGCACGATCTTGACGTCGTAGGAGCCGGCCATCGATTCGGCGAAGGCATCGCCGAATCGCTGCGGGTCGACATAATGCAGCGAGGCGACCTGCACGGCGCCGTCGCTGAGGTCGGTGCCGGCTTCGCGCACCACTTTTTCCACCTCGTCGGCGGACAGGTCGCTTTTCTCGTCGAAGGAGGCCGTCTCGACCGGGAAATCGACCGTCTTCAGGCTCATCTCGCTTTCGACCTTGGCGCCGTAGATCTGGCCCCCAACTGCGGAAGCCGTCGCCGGCTGCGCCGGCGTCGAGTCGCCATCGTCGCCGAACACCTGCATCGGGTCGAAAGGCGGATAGGCGCGGTTGGTGGTGTGGCCGGCGGCCAGCGCCATCTTGATCTGCACGAACGGCATGGTGTGGATAACGTCGCGGTCACCGACCTTGGTCACCATCGACACTTCCATGCGCCGGCGGTCCTTGGCCTTGGCGATCTGGCGCGGCGCCACCAGCCTGGTGGTCTTGGCGACCTCGCCGGAATCGCCGCCGCTTTCGAGCTGGGCCAATTCGGCGATTTCGGGCGGGGTTGCCAGCTGCTGGCGGCCGTCAAGGGCGGCAAACAACGCCACGCCCATCAGCACACTCGAGGTCACGCCGGTAAGAAAGGTGCCCGACAGCCAGCGCGCCGAAACCTCGCGCCGGTCGGGCGGGCCGCTGCGGCCATCCGCGATCAGCGGCGGCTCATTGCCGAGTTCGGCTATGACATCTTCCGTGTCTGGCATCCAGAAAGGCTGCTTCTTCCCCGGGCGGAACGGCTTTTCGCTTCTGTTGGGCCATGACATTTGCCTGTCACGGCGAGTGAAGTCAACGAAGCGGCGAAATCCCCACGCACACGCTCTGTTTTACAGCCCCTTGTAGAGAGGCGTCTTTATCCTCTTGTAGGAGGCTCCGAACCGTGATGCGCAGACCCCGCTTTGGCTCTTATAGGAAGGCACCTCGCGGGCCGCGCCGAGCCCTTCTTTGTTGGCCTTGGTGTCGAACGGCAATGCGGCGGCAATAGGGCTCCTTTTTGGCAATGCCAATGTTCCCTTGGGGCAGTCCGCGTCGCCAAAACTTCTGTCGTAAAAAGTTCAAAAACATCGTCGATGACTGTTGACAGTTCTGGTTGGTGGCGACTATATACGCCTCACGAACGAGGGCGGTGCGCCGCTGGCGGCGAAGCAGTTT